>JBFMCF010000068.1 GCA_040754625.1 bacterium
ATTTTAATTATTTTTAATCAAACATGGCACTACACTTTGGCCAAAAAAAAGAACCGCCCCTTATTTCTATGCGGTTCTTTTCGCTTCTTTTGCGATTTTTTAGGGTTTAACTGTCAAAGTTCTGTGAACCTGGATATATTATTTCTCGGGTTTTTATACGCGATAAATAAAATGGCAGAAGATTAGCAGTATTTGAAAAGATGCTCTATTGTCCGGTTCAGCATTTTTGCGCCCTTTATTTCTGTTTCAAATAAAGGCACAATCGCTCTTACATTGTCCCCGAACAAATCCCGTATTTTTTCCATATGGCTGTCCTGCATTTTTATACGGTTTAATACAAACTCGGCGGTGCCTTTTTCGACCTGGTTTTTCTGGATTAATCCGTTAACTATTACACCGCCGACCGGTATCCCGAACTCATGAAACCAGCTGATGAAACGTGTAATTACCGCTATCGGTAGGCTTTCCGGCAAGGTTACAAAAAAGAACGAAGTCAGGTTTGCATCTGTCAAAAGTTTCTTTGAGCAATCCATCCGTTCCTTGAAGTTTAAAAGATAATCCAGGAGCGGGTCTTTTTCTTTTTTCCTGGAAAAGGAAAGTAATTCACGTAGGGATTTTGCCTCATCCCTGCTTTTCAGCATCTTGTTGACCCAGAGTGAATATACCTTTGACATGCCGAGAAGCCTCCTGGCGTTTGCCGTCGGCGCGGTATCAAAAACATAAAAGTCATATTCATCCTTAAATATAAGGTCCATCATGTTCTCGAACATCGCCGACTCTTCAAATGCGGGGTTCATGGTCGCTGTTTCAACAAATTCTCCCGCGTTGGCCGAAATATCCGCGAATTTAAGGAACCAGTTTATTTTTTCGCGGATTTCATTTTTAGACCTTTCGATTGTGTCTTTTGTGTCGATTTCAAATGCGTAGCATTTGTTTTCATCACATACAACCGCGGGTTTCCCGAACACATCCTGTTCTAGGAGGCTCGAAAGGCTGTGGACGGGATTCGTGGATGCGAGTAACGTTTTTTTTCCCTGTTTAGCGGCCCATAGTGCTGCCGCGCCCGCCATTACTGTTTTTCCCACGCCGCCCTTGCCGCCGAAAAAAATGTATTTTAATTTTGGGCGGGCTATCATAAAATTGGTCATGGAATTAGTTATTAAATTCATAATGCTTATGCCCCTTCGAACATTTTTTTTGCGATTTTTTCAATCATCGGGATTCCCGTTATATCTCTATCCATCTCCGGGACAAAAGCCATTACTTCCCGGCTAAAACAAGTTTTAATCACATCCAGATATTTTTTCTGCATAATAATCCTATTTTTTATATATTCGGGAATATTTTGTTTCTCTAATTCTTCGGGCAACACTCTGTTGACAATGTAACCGCTCAAAGGAACATCAAATTTTGAAAATAATTCCGCCGCTTTTTGAGTGTCTTTAATTACCATATCTTCAGGTGTAACGACGAAAAAGAAGGCTGTTTTTGTTTTATCAGTCAGAATTCTGGATGATTTATTTATGCGGTCTTTTATGTAAAGAAGCTCATTTAAAATTGCGTCTTCTTCAACATTTTTTTGCCGTTTCATTACGGCTGATACGTGGTCGAATTCTCTCATTTGCTGCCGCAGGCCCGTGATCTTGTCAATCCAGGCGTCATATACCTTTGCCATGCTGAGATAATACAGGGCGTGTCCCAGAGGCACTAAATCATAAATATAATAATCATAATCGCCCTTAACGACTATATCGACCACCTCATCAAAAATAGCGCTTTCTTCCATAGCGGGTTCCGCGGCGGAAGCTTGGATATAATTTTCGATTTCATCAGGGATTTTTTCCATTCCATACATGTCGAGGATTTTACGGCGGATTTCCTGCTGGTATTCTTTTACCCTGCGGTCAGCATCGATTTCCTGCGCGAACAGATTTGGGATAATTTCCGTGGGGCCCTTGCCAAAAATATTTTTTTCGAATATATCGCTTAATGACGCCTGCGGGTCAACGGAAAAAACAAGAACCTTTTTGCCTTTCCCGGCAAGATAATATGCTGCCGCGGCGGAAAAAGTGGTCTTCCCGAGTCCCCCCTTCCCGCCGAACATTATGTACCTCCGGCCGGGATATTGTTCAAAGATTTTTGAAAGCGAAATAGTCAACTCCTTCTTTTGAAAATAAAATTTGCC
Source organism: bacterium (assembly GCA_040754625.1). NCBI lineage: Bacteria > bacterium. The sequence continues at coordinate 2,186 of JBFMCF010000068.1, forward strand.
AAAGGCAAATTAATAAGGTGATTTTAAGCCAGCGCGTCTGTCAAATCCTTTTCCCTGAGCATCCTTCTTTTCCATGTTGAAATCTGGGGAACCACATGTGGCAATAACCGGAGGGAATAATAGGGGGGTAAAATCGGAACGCCCAGCATATCTCCCATTGTGATAAGAATGAAAAGGTGTTCCATGCTCGCCCTTGTCTTAAGAGCATACCGGGCTGAATCATGGGCCGCTATTCCATAAGCAAATTCTTTAATTGCGTTCAGAAAACCTTTTTTTTCTTTATCGGACATTGGAGCCTCCTTTGGTTTTTGACCTTTGACTTTTCTTGAACGCTTTCACCCCGTCAATTGCAAGAATCATTGATGCGATAACAAGCAGAAACCCGACAATTCCCATAAGTGTATTCCCTACCAGCGCCTCGGTTTTCAAACCTCCGCTGAATACTTTATTAAGCAAACTGTAGGATGTCCAGAGTAAAGCGCCTGTAGTTGTTATGAACATAAATATCATCGGCAAAAAGGCCCAGAAATAATTTTTACCTTCAGACATAAGCCATAAAGTTACAAGCATTAGCGAGAGGGATGCCATCAACTGGTTTGCGCCGCCAAATAATACCCAGAGATATTGCCACCAGCCTGAAAGAACCAAAACGATTCCCAAAATACTTGCGATGATAGTCCCTATATGGATATTTCTGAAGAACGGGCTTATATCGCCGAGCAGTTCCGAAGTCGCGACCCTCATAAACCGCACAACCAACTGCATAATTGTTATCGCAAGGACAATCATCATTACGCTTCCGTATGATTTGCCTAACTCCAGAGACAGTCCCAGCGCTCCCAGAAATTTGGAAACACCGGCCGCGAATATAACTCCCGGGCCGCTTGTAATCGCAGAACCATATTCAGATGGTGTCGCATAAATAGTTCCCGCTATTATCAATGCGAATAATGCAAGTATCATCTCAAGAAACATTACACCTGCGCCGACCGGCCGCGCGTCAAGCTCATTTTCCAGTTGCCGGGCGGTACCTGAGCTCGACACAATACTGTGCCACCCGGAAATTGCGCCGCAGGCAATTGTCACAAACATAATTGGCCAGATTGGCCCGACTTTGATGTTAAAGCCTGTGTACGCGGGAAGTGTAAAATCAGGATGGAGAATAAATATCCCGATTATTCCCAGAAAAAGCCCAAGAAAAACTATGTAAGAAGCCACGTAATTTATGGGAAGAGAGAATCTCCATATCGGAAGGACTGAAGCAAAATAGCAAAATATAAAGGCGATTATGGCCCACAGGAGCCGGCTGTTTGATATTGTTTCTCCTAAAATTTTATCCGACGGGAATATTGTTCCGAGCCATATGCCCAATAACGCGATTATAATTGTGACAAAAGTTGTTAAAATAATGTCCTTTTTCAGGTTATAAATCATCTGCCCCGCGACGATACCGGCTATTGTCAAAAACAGCCACGCCATGGGGGATGCTTTCAGTCCGACAGCGGTGCTTACCACCACATTCCCGAATGCGCCGGCTATTAAAAGAAGATAGAAATATATGAATGAAAGAAGTATAATTCTTGCCCGCGGGGAAATCAGTTTATGGCTCAAGGCCCCAAGTGAAGCTCCGTCATTCCTCATCGCAATCATCGCGGTTGAATAGTCCTGGACCCACCCTATGAAAAATGTCCCCAAAAGTATCCATATTAACGCGGGCAGCCATCCCCACTGGATTGCGATAATCGGCCCGATAATAGGGCCTGCTCCCGCGATTGATTTGAATTGATACCCGAAAAGAACATGTTTGCTTGTAGGGATAAATTCAACGCCATCCATGTACATCTTTGCCGGAGTTGTCTTTTTGGGGTCGGCTTTTATGATATTTTTGTCGATATATCCGGCATAAACGCGGTAACCGATGTAAAAAACCAGAAATCCGAGAATCAATATAATTATCGAATTCATAAATTATCTCCTGCGAACTCCCCTTAATCCCCTCTTTTCACGAAGTGATCGCTTCGCGAAAAAAAAGAGGGGAAAATACAAAAAATTGATTTTAATTATATTAATAATTTTTACAACTTGTCAAGGACAAATATAATACAATTTTTTTTATTAATTTTTTAAGTTTATTTTTTTAACTGTTCTTTTGCCCGTTCATAACAAGTTACCCATAGATACGGACGATGGGGAGACTGGTAATTCCCATTAGAATCTAAATCAGGGTAATATTTCGGCCAGCGGTATATTTGATTTTTTCCCTGCTTGATTACTTTTTCATAATAAAAGGCCGCTTCTTTATAATTTTTTTTGTTGAAATAGTATTCGGCAAAAAGAAGATTAATATGAGGCATATTTGATTCTTTTAATTTATCCGTTATTTTTTTTTCAAAATCATCGCAAAAATCGTCATTTTTAAAAAGTTCAAGAAGCCTCCTCAAAACATAAACAGTTCCCCTGCCGTTTGCGATTATCCTTTTATAAGTCAAAAGATCACAGGGCGGGTTTATAATCAAGGTATTGAGATAAAGGTCCGACAAAAGCTTATATTCTTTTTCCATAAGGCATAATTTTTCTTCAGGTGTTTGTATTGTTTCAGGTTCAATAGTAAAAAACGGTTTGCCTTCATTCAGTAATTTCAGGGCTTGTAAGGCGTTTTTTGATTTTCCCTGCACCAGGCCGAGTATTTGAATTTTTGTCCTTTCATAATCTATATCTTTGAACCCGGATTTGATAGCTCCATCGGGAATTACCGCTTTCGCGGAGTTAAGAACAGTGTAAGCGTCGTTAAATTTTCCCGCGCGTGCATAAACCAGGCTTGCGTTAATAGCGGTTTCACCCCAAAGAGAAACAGCTTCGGTCCCGTTTTTAATAAAATCTTCTCTTGATAAAACCCGGGGATTTTTCCCAAAAATACGGCATCCTATTGCGAACGCTTTGTCATAATAAGTTACAGCTCCATTAAAATCGTTTTGTTTTGCGAGTGTTTCCGCGATTGGGGTAATTATCCAGATCCTGCTTTTTTCTGACTGGATATTTTTTTTAAGGAGCCATTTGCCTTGATTGATTAAAAGTTTATCCAGGGAATGTTTCTGGTAATAGTGGTTTAAATCGAGAAATATTCTCAGCCTGTCGTCAACATCAGGAAATTCATCCCATAGTATTTCTATTTTTTTTGTTCCTTCATGGGAATTGTGGCGGTATTCATCGCGGATCTCTCTTAAGCGGTATTCAAGCAAAGTTACAGCATGAGATGATGCGTTAAAAATTAAAAACAATAAAATTGTTGATAATAAAACAGGTTTTTTCATATATATTTTGGCCGTTTAAACTGTTTGAACTATTTAAACCGCTTAAACCGTTTTTTACTTTGTCTTAAACCACTGTATCCTGCTGAAAGGGCTCCATAAACCATTTTTGCCCTTTCCTTTTACGCGAAAATAATACAGACTGCCGGGATTTAATTTTTCCTCCGGTTTTATTTTATAATCCGCTTCCCACGACAGGTTCGGTTTATTTGATTTCTTTATTTCCGAAGAAAATATTTTGTTGATAATTAATTTTTTGGACGTGTTAAAGACCTGTATTTGCCATTCGTCAATGATCCGGTCGTTTAACCCGTCAATATTTACGCCGTAATTTTTTATTTTTTCATTTTCGTAAGTTAAAATACCAGGATAAATTTCGATAAAAACATCGTCTGTTGTATCAAAAAAAGTCCGGTATTGGTTTGAAAAATAACCCCAGCTTAAAATCGGTGTGAGGTTATTCATATTGATTCTTTTATCAGAGATATTTTCCCGTTCAGGAAAATATGCCGGGTAATAATTAAAAATTAATTTTCCGGGGCTCTTTGCGTTTGGAGAAAGACAGGGGATATTTTCAACCATAAGGCAGTCAGGCGCGCGGGGTGCGTTGATGCCCAGGTCAACCAATTTGTTAACGGTAATTCTTTTCCTTTCAGGGAAAGAAAAAGTGGCAGGTTGATAAGAATACCAGTATACCAATTTATTACTATCCGGGTTAGAATCTTCAAGTCCCGTAAATGTCTCATTTTCATATTCAGGATGATAAAGTATCGAGGGTGCCAAAAACATATGAAAAATCTCTTCATTTTTTTTCCACCCGTCAACTATTGAATCATTATGGTTAAAACATTCGTCAATCAGGGGATGGTCTGATTTGCCTGTGGCGGTAAACCCGATAATTCCATGGAGATTGGAATCTTTGTTTAAGATATTTTTTGCCCAAAAAAGTCCCGGACGCGAATCATACCACGAATTGTATTTTTCATCATGAAAATTGGCCCATTGCCCTGTAATTTCCCCGTCATAATCAAGCACAGAACAGCCGGCCATATAAACCCACTCAAGGTCAAGGTCCCAATTGTTTCCGATTTCGTCATGCAGGGTGCGGTAGTAGTAGTCGTCAAGCATGCCGCGTGTTTTTTTGGGAACTATCTGCGCCGGCCAGCGTTTTGATAATTTCCAGTCATCTTTTAAAATTAGTGAGCTCAATGTCCCGCTTGATTCGTGTTCCCCGTGGAATGAGAAGTAAAAAATATCAGCCTGGTTTTTTACAAGCAGCCAGTCTTTCGCGGGATTGAATCCCGGCATCTCCCACTCTAAAGGTGTTATGTAATAAGGCCGTTCATTGCTATTATTAATACCCGCGTCAATGATGATTTTCTCCACGCCCGCGTACTGAATGTATTCATTTGTAAGCGCCGGTATTCCTTCATTTTCGTGTTCCTCAACCGTTCCTTCGTCCGTGAATGAGAAAAATGTCGCGTTGCCGCGGTTTTTATAGCCTTTTTTAACAAGTTTTTCGAGGAAATATTCCGCTTCCCATCCGCCGTCAGGAGCGCCTTCGGCAGTTGATACTTCAAGGATTCCGTCATCTCCCTGCGGAATTCCGACAAAATTTTCAGGTTTATTTTCCGCCGTGCCGTCTATGAAAATAACTTCCCCGAGAAATTCGTTGATGTTTTTTGTCTGGTCCAGTTTAATTGTTTTGAATTTTCCGCCGGGGTAATCTTCCTGCCGGAAAAGTCTGACCTGATATGTAAGGTTCGCGAATTCCCTGAGTCCCTTTGTTTTTAAAAGGATATTGATCTTTCTTCCTTCTTCAGACGGGACAACAATCTCATCCCATGGAAGTTTTTCCAGGACAGGCTTTTTACTTTTTATGGATATAGTTTCTTTATAGAAATCCAGTCCTGCTGGCTCAATTTTTGGATTCGCGGCGTATGAATTGATATTTGGTATAAGAAAAATAATAAAAATCCAAAGGTAAAATTTCATTCCGGCTTTTTTCCCCTCAGCAGCCTGAACGGTATATTTTCCGCGCCTGGCTGGGTTTCATCGCATTCCTTAACAGGCTCAGTGCCTTTGATAAATGCCTGCACAACTATCTCTTTGCATTTCGGAGTGGCTAACAATCCTGTCTGGTTGTCAATTTCTTTAAATATAATATTTTTCGGTATGGGGAAATCGCGGATTTCCGAGTCTTGATAAATGTCTTTCATTATATATGCCCAGACGGGGCCCGTCATTTCTTCACCTGTGGCATGCTGTCCCATGGATGTCCGGTCGTCAAAACTGATATGGATACCAAGAGCGAGGTCAGGTGTAAAACCTATAAACCATGCGTCAGTGGCATTATCGGTTGTCCCTGTTTTTGCGCCTATCGGCCTTTCGACTATCTTGCGGACAGACCTGCCGGTCCCTTCTTTTGTTACCGCCTGCAGTATATCAACCATGATGTAGTTTACATCTTCTTTTAAGGCAATATGTTCAATATGGTTATATTTTTCCAGTATGTTCCCATTAACATCTTTTATCATTTTTATTGCCATCGGTTCAACATGGACGCCTTCATTGGCATAGATAGAATACGCCGATGTTATTTCAAGGAGTGTGACCTCGGATGTCCCGAGGGCCAGGGTAAAGTTTGGGACAAGCGGGCTTTTTATTCCCAGGAGCTTTGCATATTCTATCGCTTTGTTTATTCCGGTTTCCTGCAAAAGTTTTATGGAAGCGATATTCAATGAAAGCGAGAGTGCCTTTCTGAGTGTAACAGGCCCGTAATAAATTCCATAGTAATTGCTTGGCGACCATTCTTCGTTTTCCCGGGAATTATCTGGAAAGGTGACCGGGGCATCCACGACCGATTTGGCCCCTGTAAATCCCATGTCAACGGCCGCTGTATAGATAAATGGTTTAAAGGCCGAGCCCGGCTGTCTTTTTGTCTGCACAGCGCGGTTAAGGGGTGACTCCGCGTAATTGTATCCGCCAATCATGGCTTTAATAAAACCTGTCTGCGGTTCGATGGCCAATACCGCACCCTGTAATGTTTGTTCCTGGTGCAATGAAAGTTGAATATTTTCCTTTTTGTTATCCACAGATGTAACTTTTACCCGGACAAGATGGTTTTTAGCAAGCGCGTCGTTGACCTTTGTTATTCTGGCACGGTAAAAACCTGTTTTTTTCTTTTCTTCAAATTCCCTGAACTCCTGTTTTTTAATCCATTTAATTCCATCTAAAGGAAGAATCCCTTCTACCCCCCATCCAAGCGAGATTACCGCTTTTTCTTTTCCAGCGGTTTTCACAGTTCCCCATAAAAGTTTATTAACATCCAGATATTTTAAAAGTTCTTTTTTGTCAGAGATACCCGTTTCCTTTTGTATTTTTTCTTCTATTGCCTGCCCTTTTTCAGGAAATCTCGGCTCATATTTCCCAAGCGCGTCATTTTTTTCTTTTATATATTTTTTAAAATTTATCTCAGCGGTCTGCTGGATTCTTAAATCCAGGGTTGTATAGACCGAAAGGCCTCCTTCATAGAGGGTCTTTTCATCAAATTTTTTTTCAAGCATTTTCCGGATATACTCGGTAAAATAAGGTGCTTTATTCTGCCGGTATTTGTAAGGGGCAAAATTTACTTTTTTGTCTTTTGTTTTTTCATATTCTTCCCCGCTTATCAAATTTGCTTTTAACATCCGTTTCAAGACAAACAACTGCCGTTTTTTCGCGAGTTTTGGATTTTTGTATGGTGAATAAAGAGTTGGCGCCTGGATAAACCCCGCAAGATATGCGGCTTCTGCCAGGTTTAATTTAAAAACCGGTTTTTCAAAAAAGGTTTGACTGGCGGACTCCGCTCCATATGCCCCCTGGCCGAAAAATATCTGGTTGCAGTAAAATTCCAAAATTTCTTTTTTTGAATAATGCATTTCTATCTGGAGTGTTAAAATAACCTCTTTAAGTTTTCTTATAAAGGTCCTTTCGGAGCTCAGAAAAAGGTTTTTCGCAAGCTGCTGGGTCAATGTGCTTCCCCCCTGGACGATTTCCCCCGCCAGCATATTTTTCAAAAAAGCCCGCGCGATGGATGTCATATCTATACCCCAGTGTTTATAAAATTCGTGGTCTTCAGTGGCGATTATCGCATTAATAAAATAATCCGGCATTTTTTTTAATGGGACAACCACCCGTTTTTCATTGAAAAATTCAGAGATTAATTTATTATTGATGTCAAATATTCTTGTTGCCTGAATAGGCTGGTAGTTTTCCAGTTCCCGGACATCAGGCAGGGAAAAGAAATACCAGAAAATTATTGTGGACAGTATGGTAGTAAATATAAAAACACCTATAATCGTAATAGATAAATTTTTGCTGAGCTTCACCCCGAACTTCCTTTCTTGCAAATTGCACAATTTTGGCCCTGCGCTGTCCCTATTCTTTATATACCAACTGTCCGCAGGCGGCGTCAAGACCTTCTCCGAAACGGAACCTTTGGGTTACTGCGATACCTTCTTTTTCCAAAATCTCTTTAAATATTTTTATTCTTTCGCCTTTAGAGGGCTTTAGCGTTTTTCCTGTAGGATTATAAGTTATCAGGTTTATAAAATAAAGCGGTTTTTTCATTAAAACGGATAATTTTTTCGCGCATTCAACGGAATCGTTAAAGTCTTTTATCATTATATACTCGAACATTACCCTGCGGTTGGTTTTTTTAATATATTCATCCACGCAGGAAATAATTGCGTTAATCGGGTATTTTTTATTTGCCGGGATTATTTTTGAACGTAAATCATCAGATGGCGCGTGAAGCGATATGGCGAGGTTTACCTGTAAATTTTCATTCGAAAATTTTTTGATTCCCCCGGGAATTCCCACCGTCGAAATTGAAAAATGCCTGGCTCCAAGGTTAAACCCGTCCTTTTCATTTAAAAGCTTTATTGTGTTTAAGACATTATCATAATTCAGAAAAGGCTCTCCCATTCCCATGAAAACAATATTTGTGATTTTTTTGTTTTCTTTTTTCAGTAACCTTGCGAAAAACAAAACCTGTTCAATAATCTCAAACATTTCAAGATTTCTTTTAAATCCAAGCCGCCCTGTCGCGCAAAATGAGCAGTTGAGGCTGCAGCCGGCCTGCGATGATACACAAACCGTGTTCCGTCCGTCACGGCTTTTCATTAAAACTGATTCAATCCGGATATTGTCTTTTAGGGTTATTGCGGCTTTGATAGCGCTTTTATCATGAGATTCAAAGAAGCTGCCTTTAATGGAAAGCCGGCATTCCTCGTTTAATTTTTTTCTAAGGTCAAATGGCAGGGTGGTTATATCCATCCAGTCTTCAATTAAATCAAGGAATAATGCCTTTTTTATCTGTCTTGACCGGTAATTCGGATATTGTTTGAGAATATCGGCTAGATTTGATAAATCCATAACTGGTAATTCTATCATATATTTAACTATAGACAAAATTATGTTTTTATAATAAAATTAAAGATTCTGTATTATTATAAAATGCGTATAAAATGCCTGAAAAATTAAAACACAGAACAAATAAAAAGCTATCCGGGGGAAAGTATTATCCGCTGGGCGCCACATTGCAAAAAGACGGTGTGAATTTCGCAATTTATTCCCAGCACGCGGATGATATATTTCTGCTTTTGTTTGATGACCCCGCTGGCGAACCGGCGGATATAATAAAAATTGAACATAGAGAAAAAAATGTCTGGCATGTTTTTGTCCATGGATTAAAAAAAGGGCAATTGTATGGTTTTAAAATCAGGGGTGAATTTGATCCCGCAAAAGGCATGCGGTTTAATGAAAATAAACTTCTGATTGACCCTTATTCGAAGGCATTGACAGGCAAATTTACGAATGAAAATAACCTGCTTTTTGGATATGATGCGGATTCTTTGGATAAAGATTTATCGAAAGACAATCGTGACAATTCTCATATCGTTCCAAAATCAATCGTGATGGATGAGCATTTCGACTGGCAAAATGATTCCCGGCCGGATATCCCTTTTGATAAATTAATAATTTATGAAGTGCATTTAAAAGGGTTTACCGCGCATTCCTCATCGGGTGTTAAGCATCCCGGCACATATTTGGGTTTTATTGAAAAAATTCCTTATCTCAAAGGCCTTGGGATAAATGTAGTTGAATTTCTTCCTCTCCAGGAATTTTATACGGAAGATTTTTTAATCAAAAAAGGGCTTACTAATTATTGGGGGTATAATACAATAGGTTTTTTCAGCCCGGAATCATCTTACAGTTCAAAAAGTTATCCGGGATGCCAGGCGGATGAGTTTAAAATTCTTGTCCGTGAGCTTCATAAGGCAGGGATTGAAGTTATAATGGATGTGGTTTATAACCATACAGGCGAGGGGAATGAATTAGGCCCTACAATTTGTTTCAGGGGAATAGATAATCTTACATACTATTGTTTAAAAGGGAAAAAAGAGGAACCTTATCGTTCATATACAAATTATTCCGGGTGCGGAAACAGCCTTAACCTGGCTAACCAGGCAGTTATAGAATTAATAATGGATTCTCTTCGTTACTGGGTCAACATAATGCATGTTGATGGTTTTAGATTTGACCTGGCAACAATTTTAGGACGTAAAGACGGTTTGTTTCAAAAGACCGCATCTTTTTTTGACGCAATTTCACAGGACCCGGTTTTGAACAGGGTGAAACTTATCGCGGAACCATGGGATTTAGAAACATATCAAGTGGGTAATTTTCCTCCTGACTGGTCCGAATGGAACGGGAAATTCAGGGATACTGTCCGAAAGTTCGGAAGAGGAGATAAAGGACAGGTAAGGGATTTAAGTTTAAGATTGACAGGTTCTTCCGACCTATACGGGGATGACGGGCGGTCTCCATATCACAGTATTAATTTTATAACATGCCATGACGGTTTTACCGTGAATGACCTTGTTTCATATAATCATAAACACAATGAATTAAATTTTGAGAATAATAAAGATGGCTTGACTGAAAATTTTTCATGGAATTGCGGTATCGAGGGAGAAACTGATGATGTTAATGTTGTTTGTCTCCGTAAGCGGCTGATTAAAAATTATTTTTGTTATCTTTTGTTTTCACTGGGAACACCTATGATACTCGGGGGCGATGAATTTTTACGCTCACAAAAAGGAAATAATAATGCATACTGCCAGGATAATGAAATAAGCTGGTTTAACTGGGAACTTATTTTAAAGAATAAAGATATATTTGATTTTTGCAGGAAAGCAATTTTATTCAGGAAGAAACATATTATTTTACAAAACAGAAAGTTTATGGAAAAACTTTATGACGGGTTGATAATAAAATGGTATGGAAATGACGGACGGGAACCTGTGTGGGGCAATCATGATGCCCGGATTTTATGCTATATTCTTGATGGTATTTTTTTTATATGTAATGCAGATAGTTTTCTGCAATATGTTAAACTTCCCTGTTGTTCCGCCAATAAAAGATGGCATAGAGTTATTGACACAAGCCTTCCAGGCAGCGAAGATTTTCTTGATGGCGGTAAAGAAATACTGATTAAACCGGATGATTATTATTTAGTTAACCCAAGAAGTATAGTTGTACTAATTGCCGGGTAATTAAAAAAATGAAACTAAAGATAACCTTTATGTTCTTATTGTTTTTCAGCGGCCGTTTCAGGATTTTGCATGCAGAAGCTCCTGTTATTGAATCGGTTACTCCGCAGACAGGCAGTATGACCTCTGCGACTGAAATAACTATTACCGGCAATAAGTTTGATAGTTCATGCAGGGTATACGTCGAAGCAGGAGGCCCGTACATGACAGGTTACATGGAAACCAAAGGATGGGCGTGCGGAGTCTATGTGTCTGGTAATTATGCATATGTGGCAGATGCATGGGCAGGATTGCAAATAATAGATATAGGGAATCCCTTTGAGCCTAAGAAGGTAAGCATGATTGATACGCCGGGTTGTGCATGCGGCATATATGTATCAGGCAATTACGGTTATGTTGCAGATTGGGACAAAGGATTGCAGATAATTGATATAAGTAACCCTGTTAATCCCAGGATAGTAAGCGCCATAGATACTAACGGTTATGCGGTTAAAGTATATGTATCAAGCAATTATGCGTATGTCGCAAACGAAAATAATGGGCTGCAGGTAATAGATATCAGTAATCCTTCAAAGCCAAATATAATAAGTAAAGTGGAAATTATAGGCAACATAACAGGAATATATATAACGGGGAGTTACGCTTATGTATCAGACAAAGATACAGGATTATATATTATTGATATAAGTAATGCAATTAATCCTTTTATCAACAGCCAGATAAATACTCCGGGCTATGCTTCCGGGGTGTATGTATCAGGCAATTATGCATATATTGCCGATGATGTAGCAGGTCTTGAGATAATTAATATTGTTAACCCTGCAAATCCCAGCATTGAAGGCCGGATTAATATACAAGGCCATGCGGTTGGAATATCAAAAGCAGGAAATTATGTTTATGTTTTAGAACGAGAAAGCGGGCTACAGGTAATAGACATAAGCAATCCTTCCAAACCTAACATAGTAAGCAAATTTAACATAGAAGGTGCAAGAGAGATTTTTATTTCAGGCAATTTTGGTTATATTGTGGAGGGGATAGGATTAAAGATACTTAATATAGGAAATCCAATCAGCCCTAATATTATAAACATTGTCGAGACGGATGATAAAGATTCACATATCGCCACCAAAAAATTAAAAAGTGACATAAATAAATTAAAATTTGAAGTGACGGGAGCCGTAAAGACAGGCGGGAACGCTGTCGGAGTACATGCGGCCGGTAAATATGTTTATGTGGCGGACTGGAAAACAGGTTTTAAGACAATAGATGTGAGCAATCCTTCCAATCCTGTCATTAGAGGCAGTGTCCAGACTGATTATGCATGGGAAATATATATATACGGTTATTACGCTTTTGTTGCGGACGGGATGTCAGGTTTAAAAATAATAAATATCAGCAACCCGGATAATCCGGCCATAGTCGGCAGTGTCAGTACCGGGGGGAATGCGATTGGAATTTGTGTTGAAGAAAATTACGCATATGTTGCAAATGAAGGGCAGGAAATAAAAATAATAGATATAACGGATCCTGAAAACCCCGTTGTGAGTGCCAGTATAGATACTCCCGGTTACACAAACGGACTTTATATTCTGGATAAGTTTTTGTATGTTGCGGATGGAGATAACGGTTTAGTGGTAATAGAAATAAGTGATCCTGCAAATCCTGTTGTAAAAAGCAGTATTAATCTTTCCGGTTCGGCACGCGGAGTATGTATATCAGGTGATTATGCCTATGTTACTACTGAAAAAAAAGGACTTTTGATTGTAGATATAAGAAATCCTTATAAGCCTGTTATACAGGGCAGTATAATCACTAATTATGCATGGGCGGTTCACGTTTTGGATAAATATGCTTATGTTGCTAATAGTTTTGGAGGATTAGCGGTAATAGATATAAGTAACCCGGTCAATCCTAAATTAGTAAAAAATATCAATATCCCAAGCAGTGCGGTTGGGGTACATGTTGTAGGTAATTATGCTTATGTTGCAAATTGGGATGCCGGATTGACAATAATAGATATCAGTTCCCTCGCTAATTTTGATATATCAAAAAATGGGAATGATGTGCATGGCCGTATAAATGGGATATATGCGACAGATGATTATGCCTATGTAATAAATAATAATACCGGGTTAAATATCATAAAGACTGGTGATATGACCAATTCTAAGGTAATAACCAGCATAAAAAGCCGTGACAGGGCGTTTGAAATCGATGTATCGCGTAATTATGGTTATATCGCAGACGGCAAAAATGGATTGCAAATAATAGATGTAATTAACCCTTTTGATGCCAAAATAATACAAGGCATTAATACCAGCGGCACTGCTGTTGATGTTTGTGTAGCGGATAATTACGCGTATGTCTTGAATAGTAATGGAGATTTACAGATTATAAATATATTTAATAATATCCCTAAAATTGTCGGTATTATTAATAACAGCGGCAATGTGTATGGTATTGATGTGTCAGATAATTATATTTATACTGCAAATGGTTTATCAGGGCTCGAAGTAACCAACATCAATGATCGTGCCAATCCAAAAATAATCGGCCATATCGATACTAAAGGTAACGCGGCCGGAGTGTTTATATCCGGTAATTATGGTTATATTGCAAACGGGAATGACGGATTTAAGATAATAGACATACGCAGCAAACCTTTGAAAAATAGAATAGTAAACAGTATCGATACCCCGGGTTACGCGAGCGGGATTTATGTGTCCGGTGATTTTGCATATGTTGCGGATGAAAGAGGCGGGCTCCAGATAATAGACATAAACGATCCTGGCAGTCCTGTATTGGTAAATTCTTTTGCAGCATATTACGCGTCAAAAATATTTGTATCAAATAAATATATATATGTTGCTGACGGAAGTTCTACGTTTGTACTGCACAAATTAAGCACAAGCGCTTTTCTTCACAATGCGAAGGTAATCAATAATAAAATAATAAAAGCCGTTGTCCCAAAGGAATTGATACCGGGTAAATATAATATAAAAATAATTAATTCCTTAAATGAGCAGGTTGTTTTTCATAATGAGCTTGTAATTTCCTCCTCAAACAAATAAAAATTTTTCTTCACAATTTTTAGTCCAGCAATTTAAATCTTATGGTAAAATAGTATGCGATATGCAAAAAGAAATTAACATCCTTATAGTAGACGATGACCCCGCGTTCAGCCAGATTCTAATTGATATTTTAAAAGACGGCGGATATGAACTTAAAGCTGTTGAAAATATCGCTCTTGCCAAAAAAGAATTATCAAATAAATTTTATAATCTTGTTCTGACAGACCTCCGGCTTCCCGATGGTTCCGGGCTGGATTTAATAAAAGACATAAAAAAAATAAACGAAGACGTTTTAATAATCGTATTTACGGGATTTGCGTCTTTGGAGACATCGATATCCGCTATGAATGAAGGCGCGTTTTCTTATATGCAAAAGCCGGTAAATATGGACGCCCTTAAGGAAATAATTAAAAAAGCGCTAAAAATGCAGGAGCTTTCTTTTAGAAATAAAGAGTTGTTAATTAAACTAAAAGAACTAAGCCTGAAAGATTCCCTGACAGGTTTATATAATTACGGATACTTGACAGAAAGACTATCTTCCGAACTTAAAAGAGCAAGGAGATATATTCTGCCCTTCTCGATTATTATGATGGACATAGATTATTTTAAATCCATCAATGATACTTACGGCCATGAATTCGGGGACAAAATATTGAAAGAATTATCCCAGTTTTTAAAAAATTCCGTGAGGAGCAATGATGTTGTTGTCCGGTATGGAGGTGAGGAATTTGTTGTGCTTCTGCCTGATACAAATAAAAGCGGCGCTATTAAATTCAGCCGGCAGTTATTATCATCAATAAGAGAGCACAGTTTTGGCGGTAGAGAAAAAAATATAAAAATTAAAGTGAGTATGGGGATAGTGAGTTTCCCGGATGACGGAATTGATAAAGATTCTGATTTTTTGAATTTGGTTGATCGCGTGGTGCGCTATATTAAAGAAACAGGGGGAGACAGGTTATCCACCTTTGAAATGATAGATACGAAAGACTTGAAATCTGTCGACGTGGATAGCAGTTCCATCACCGTGAATAAATTGAAACAAAAACTTTCAAGGATGGAAAAAAGGGTAAACCAGGCTTTGCTGGAATCGCTTTATAGTTTTGCAAAAACGGCAGGGTTAAAAGATTCTTATAGCAATGACCATGCTGATAAAATGATTTCAATAGTTACAAGGATAGGAAAAAGGTTTAATCTTTCTAACAGGGAAATGGAAATTTTAAAACAGGCGGCTGTGCTCCATGACCTTGGCAAGGTGGCTATTCCCGAAAAAATTTTACAGAAGAACGGAAAAATTAATAAAAAAGAATATGCCAGGGTAAAAAAACACCCGGAGATCGGAGCGAATATTATTAAAAATGTTAAATTTTTACATGAAATTGTTCCGATAGTGCATTGTCATCATGAAAGGTTTGATGATTTGGAGTATCCAAAACGCAAGGGGTGTAAAAATATACCCCTTGGCGCGAAAATAGTGGGTATCGCAGATATATACCTGGCGCTGGTTTCTGACAGGCCGTATAGGAAAGCTTTTAGTAAGAAAGAGGCATTAGAGATAATTAGACAAAATTCCGGCAGGCAATTTGACCCAAAAATAGTTAAAGTATTTTTAAAAATTTTGCAGTCAAAAGAATAGAAGAAGAAAATATCAGCTAAAAATTGATAAGGAAGGGATGCAGGATGTCTTACGAAAAGATTTCTATTCCCGACTATGAAATTATTGAAAGATTAGGAGAAAGCCCTCAATCAGTTGTTTACAAGGCCTTCCATAGAAAAGACCTGCGGAAATTACTCGCAATCATGGTACTTAATGCCAAAGCACTGAGAATAAGTTACTCTGTTGAATATCAGAAATTACATTTCAGGCAGAAAATAAAGAGACAACGTTTTGAAACGGCAATGGCTGGTCCTTTGCCCCTGGGTTGTTATGACAAAAAAGTCAAATATAAAACAAAATATTGATATAGATTATCTTATAAAATCCAGCCTTACTATCCCCGCTGAGACAGAGAAAAAGGTTGTCTTGCATAAAATAATGAATGTTGTTTTGAAAAGTTCAGGGGCTCAGTCCGGATATTTGATTATGGCAGAAAATGGCGAATTGATCATACGGGCGGGAAGCTGTCCGGGTGAGAAAAATACGGTAAAAACGCTCAATCTGAAATTTGAAAATTGCAGTTATTTATGCCATGCAATTGTCCGTTACGTACAATGCAAAAAAGAAACGCTAATCCTTGAAAATGCTTCTAAAAAGGGAAAATTTAAGGACGATGCCGAGGTTTTGGATATGAAATTAAAATCGGTTTTATGCATTCCTGTGATTAATCAAAACAATTTAATCGGGATACTATATCTTGAGAACCGCCTGTCAGATTCGGTTTTTACAAAAGAGAGGGTGGATTTGACAAAGTTATTTACTTATGAAGCCGCTATTTCTCTTGAAAACTCGAGATTATTGGAAAAGATGAAACAGGCGGAAGGCGAGCTTAGCCGGCATCGTGAACATCTGGAAGAAATGGTCAGGGAACGGACGGGACAATTGCAAAAAACACAGGAAAATTTACTTATTGCCAAACGGCTGGCTTCACTCGGGAAACTGGCCGGAAGTATTTCTCACGAGATACGGAACCCTCTTAACGTTATAAGCACTTCGGCATATTATCTTAAAATGAAACTAAATATAACGGACGAAAGGATAAGAAAACGTATTGAATTTATCGAATCCGAGGTAAAAAAAACCATTAATATTATTGATACGGTTTTGAGCCTTTCCGGCATGAAAGAACCGAAGAAGGAACGCATAGGTATTGTTAATACTTTAAACGACGCTGTTAGTGATTCAAAAATACCTGATTCTATTGAAGTGGTTAAAAAAATACCTTCTGATGAAATTTTTATATTCGCGGATGAAGAACAGCTCAATATTGCATTTACCAATATTATAAGAAATGCCATGGATGCGATGAATAACAAAGGCAGGCTTGTTTTAGAAGTTGAAAAAACAAATGATGAAAATGTGAAAATATCATTTAAAGATACAGGGCCGGGTATAGAATATGAAAATATTGATAAGCTGTTTCAGCCTCTATATACTACTAAAGCGCGCGGGTTCGGTTTTGGGCTTTCAATATGTAAAATGATTGTTGATAAACATAACGGCAGGGTTGAAATCAATTCCAGGCGCGGTAAAGGGACAACTGTTATTTTAATATTCCCGTTGGAACCGGTTTTGAAATGAGGACATATATGTTGCTGGACTTCTTTACTTATAATTTAACTATAATATTTTTTGTATACGGCCTGGCGTTTTATGTCATGGGTGTGTCTATTTTAATCCAGCCAAGGAAAGAGGAAAGCAGTTTCAAGCTGTCGGAATTTGTATGGCTTTTGGGCGCGTTTGGAATAAGCCATGGAATAAACGAATGGCTGGATATGTTTATTCTTGCAACGAGTTATGATTTAATAATATGGAGGGAAATGCGGCTGGCTCTTTTGACTGTTTCATTTGTATTTTTATTTGAATTCGGCCTCAGGTTAAATTGTTTTAAAACCAGATTTTTTGACTGGCGGGTTACCCTTTTTATGTGCGCGGTTACAGCCGTTTTTATTTTTACATCCGGGGATGAACCGGCTATCTGGACCAGATATTTTTTAACCCTCCCGGCTGGTTTGTTGTCGGCGTTTGGATTTTTCCGGTATTACCGTGAAAATTCACATTACTTAAAAAAATTCAACGTAGGCAAATATTTTTTATGGGCGTCTGCCTCTGTCGGGGTTTATGCAGTTCTTGCCGGAGTTATTGTTCCGAAAGGAAGCTTTTTCCCGGCGTCTCTTGTGAATAATACTTCTTTTTTAAAATTTTTTGGAATACCTGTTGAGATATTCAGGGCAATCTGCGCTATTATTTTATCTCGCGCTGTATGGAATATCCTGCATATTTTTAACCGTGAAATTATTTTAAATCTGAAGGACAGCCTCGAAAAATTGGCGCATTCTGAAAATCTCGCGGCCATGGGAAAATTCGCGGGCATAATGGGGCATGAGTTTAGAAACCAGTTGAGTGTGATGAAGAGCTCTTTGTATTTTTTGAAAATGAAATTTGGAGACGGGGACAATAAAACAAAAAAGCATTTAGAGAGATTGGATAAACAAATCGCGGAGGCAAATACTATCATTGAGGATATTTTAATGTTTGCAAAAAGCCGCCAGATAGATTTTAAAGATGTGGATATCAGAAATATTTTGCTGACTACTGTCAGCTCGGTTCAAAAAGATGAAAAAATTAAAGTAATTACAGAAATAGATAAAAATTTACCCCATATAAAAGGAGATGAAATAAAGCTTGGTAGGTGTTTCTGGAACATTGTTTTAAATGCCGTGCAGGCAATGGATGGCGCGGGGAAATTACTTGTATCAGCCGATACAACGGGTAATTTTGTAAATATTTTATTTAAAGATACGGGGTGCGGCATAAAACCAGATGATATGGAAAGGGTTTTTGACCCGTTTTTTTCCACCAAAAAAGGAGGAACGGGGCTTGGACTTGCCATATGCAGGACTGTAATAGGGGCGCATAACGGCATAATCGATATTAAAAGTGAATTTGATAAAGGGACAACTGTTAAAATAACACTTCCGATTGTTCAAAACTAAAGGAGGCAAATTGTGGCAACAAAATTAAAAGTGCTTATTGTAGATGACAATGAAAGATTTTGCAACAATATTGTGGATATTCTTGAGTTAAAAGGCTATGATATTTCAGGTGTTTACGACGGGTATCAGGCTGTCGAGGCCGTTAAAAAACAAAAATTTGATATTGTGCTTATGGACATTAAAATGCCAGGGATGAATGGCGTTGATACAGTGAAAATGTTAAGAACCATTGACCCTGACATTAATATTGTAATGATAACGGCCTTTGCCGATGATAGTGTTTATAAGGATGAATTAAAAAATAGCAACCTGAAGATCATGCAGAAGCCAATGGACATTGATAAATTATGTACGGTGCTGGAATCTTTAAATTGAAAACCCCGCTGAATGGCCCCTTGCTTTCATGGATTCCCATAAATTAAACTTTGACATCTTTTTTTTTTTAGGGTATATTTATTTTATGAATTTGCAGAATTTATTGGAAAAAATCCAGGAGATCAACCCCCACGCTGATTTGACCCTTGTTAAACTTTCCTGTAATATCGCTGAAAAGACCCACAGGGAGCAGAAGAGGGAATCAGGTGAACCATATCTTGTCCATCCTCTTCGCGTGGCGGAAATTTTAGCCAACTGGGATATGGATATTGTTACTATTTCCGCCGGATTACTGCATGATATTCTGGAAGAGTCTTTGATTAAACCCGAGGAAATCAGAAGATACCTGGGGGACGAGGTTACACATTTAGTGGAGGGTGTAACTAAAATAAGCAAGCTGGAACTGCCTTCTTTTGAAGAGCGCCAGGCTGAGAACCTGCGCAAGATGCTTTTGGCCATGACCCAGGATATTCGTGTTATTCTTATTAAATTGGCGGACCGTCTTGATAATATGAGGACTTTGGAATTTTTATCCCCTCAAAGGCAGAAAAAGATCGCGCAGGAGACCCTCGATATTTACGCGCCCATAGCCCATCGCATGGGTATGGGAAAGGTTATGTCTGAACTCGAGGACTTGAGCTTCAGGATATTAGAACCAAAAGGCTATAATGATTTAAGTGAAAGAGTAAATAAAAAAAGAGAAGAAAGAGAAAATAAAATCCAGGAGATTATAAATAACATTACGAAGAAAATGGAGGAAGTGCATATTAAGGCCAGGATAACAGGCAGGGCAAAGCATTACTACAGCATATATAAAAAAGTGCATAATGAAGGCAGGAATTTTTCAGATATTTATGACCTTACGGCAGTGCGTATCATAACAGAGTCGGTCAAGGATTGTTACGCAGCATTGGGAATTGTTCATACCATGTGGAAACCCGTTCCCGGCCGGTTTAAAGATTATATAGCCATGCCGAAATCCAATATGTATCAGTCCCTGCATACTACGATATTGGATAACCACGGGGAGGCGTTTGAGATCCAGATTAGAACGGAAGAAATGCATAAGATTGCGGAATATGGTATAGCCGCACATTGGAAGTATAAAGAGAAAAAAGGTGTTGCTGAAAGTGATGACCAGAAATTTGCATGGATTAGCCAGCTCCTGGAATTGCCTCCTGATAAAAAGGATCCGAATGAACTGATTCGCAGCCTCAAGGTGGACCTTTATCAAAACGAGGTTTTTGTTTTTACCCCTAAAGGCGCCGTGAAAAATCTCCCTCAGGGATCAAATGTCATAGATTTTGCATACGCGGTCCACACGGACGTAGGGCATAATTGTGTTGGTGCAAAGGTAAACGGCAGGATTGTGCCTTTAAAGTATAAATTAAAGAACGGAGACATTATCAATGTTTTAACTATGCCGACACACCGTCCCAGCCGTGACTGGCTGAAGATAGTCAAGACAAGCAAAGCCCGGACCAAGATCCGGCAATGGTTTAAATCCCAGGCGGAAGATGAGACTATAAACCAGGGTAAAGAAATTTTAGAGCGTGAGCTGAAAAAGGAAAATACAAACCTTGCTAATTATATAAAATCCGGCGAACTTTTAAAGGTTACCCAGGAGTTTAAACTTAAAAATATTAATGAGCTTTTTACAAATGTTGGTTACGGAGAATTGTCTGTCCGGCAGGTAATTAACCGCCTTTTACCTAACAGGGTTTCTATAAACGCAAAGACCGGCGCGCCTTTTAAAAAGGAATCCAGCGGGATAGTAATTGAAGGCATGGATAATTGTCTTGTTCATTTCAGCCGCTGTTGCAGCCCGATTCCCGGTGATTCAATAGTGGGTTTTATCACCCGCGGCCGCGGGGTTTCCATACATCGCAAGGATTGTCCGAATTTGTTTAGTTTCAGTTTACAGCCGGAGAGAAAGGTCAACATCAAATGGGATTCAGCGAAGGTTTCAACTTATGAAGTAAATATAGATATACTTGCGTATAACCGGGTCAAATTGCTGGCTGATATTTCTTCGGCGATATCCGAGATGGATACTGCTATCAATTTTGCTTCTGCGCAGGCGGTGCAGAATAATTTAGCCAATGCAAGATTTGTGGTTGAAATAAAAAATCATGACCACCTTAATCAGGTAATAGAAAATATCAAAAAGATTAAAGATGTAATTAAGGTTACAAGATCGGAACCGAAATAGCGCTGAAAAGGGGAAGGCTGAAGGATAAACCTGATATTGAAATTGACAATCGCGAGGTTTTTTTATAAAATCAACAGTTTTAAATGAAAATTAATTAATTGTTTTTTGAAAAGGAGAAAAATGGGAAAAACAATTGCTGAAAAGATATTTAGCAAAAAAGGCGGGCAGGATGTCCATGCGAAAGATTTAGTCCTGGCTGAAGTCGATTTTTGCATGGGGCAGGATGGGACATCAGGCATTATTATTGATTCATTCCGTGAAATGGGGGCAAAGAGGGTTTTTAACCCTAAAAAAACCGCGTTTATAATTGACCACAGCAGTCCCAGCCCCAACATGGGTGTTTCCGCGATCCATAAAAAAATGCGTGATTTCGTCAATGAACAGGGGATTATTCTTTATGATATAGGGTGCGGGGTCTGCCATCAGCTTCTTCCGGAAAAAGGCCATATTGTTCCCGGCGACCTTGTTATCGGAGCGGATTCACATACATGCAGTTACGGCGCGATAAATGTGTTTTCTACAGGCATGGGTTCAACGGATGTCGCGGTTGGTATTATTTCAGGAAAAAATTGGTTCAGGGTCCCTGAGACAGTTAAGTTTATTTTTAAAAATCAGTTAAAAAATGGTGTTTACTCAAAGGATTTAGCCTTGTTTATAGCGCGCCGGACAGGCGCGGACGGTTTGACTTACATGGCGGCGGAATATACAGGGCACGCAATTGATAAACTTTCGGTGGAAGCCAGGTTTACAATCTGCAACATGGCCATTGAGATTGGTGCGAAGGCGGGAATAATGGACGCAGATGAAAAAGTTATTAATTGGGTTAAAAAAAGAACAAGGAGAAAATTTGTTCCTGTTAAAGCGGACAAAGACGCAATTTACGCGGATGTGATGGAGTTTGACGCGGGTAAAATTGTTCCGCAGGTGGCGAAACCGCATGCCGTTGATAATGTTGTTGATATCGATGACGTTAAACAGATTGAAATTCAACAGGGTTTGATCGGGACTTGCACAAACGGGCGCCTGGAGGATTTACAGATTGCCGCGTCAATTTTAAAAGGCAAAAAGATAAAAAAGGGACTTCGTCTTATTATTACGCCCGCGTCCAGGGAAGTGTTTATGGAAGCGATGAAAAAAGGCGTTGTGGCAAGTTTACTTGAATCTGGCGGGACTTTTGTAACGCCCGGTTGCGGGCCGTGCGTAGGGACGCATAACGGGGTGCCATCGGACGGTGAGCGGGTAATTTCCACGGCAAACCGTAATTTCAAGGGACGAATGGGAAACCCGAATTCGGAAATTTATCTTGCGTCCCCGGCGACTGTAGCCGCGTCGATGCTGACAGGAAAAATTACGGACCCGAGAAAATACATTAAGAAGACCGTTTAAACGGTTTGAACGGTTTAAACAGTTTAAACCGTTAAGACATTGGAGGAATAATGATTTTACAAGGCAAAGCGCGCAGATTCAAGCAGGACGATGATATTAACACGGATTATATAATTTCAGGGAGGTATAAATTCAAGATCCAGAAGCCCGAAGATCTGGCGCAATATGTTATGGAAGATTTGGACCCGGATTTCAAAAATCGCCGCAAAACGGGAGATTTTATCGTCGCAGGTAAAAATTTCGGATGCGGCTCATCCCGGGAACAGGCGCCGCAGGCAATTAAATACGCCAAAATAAACGCGGTTATAGCAAAATCCTTCGCGAGAATATTTTACCGCAACAGTTTTAATATCGGGCTTCTTTTGATCGAATGTAACACAGACCAGATAAAGGAAAATGATGAACTGTTTCTGGACCTTGAAAAAGGCGTTCTGAAGGATGTTACTCAAAATTTGGATATTAAAATAAAACCCCTTCCCGCGATCATGGCGAAATTGCTGGAAGACGGCGGGATCATTAATCATTTTAAAAAGCACGGGGGATTCAAGCTTTAATAACGGTTTAAACCGTTTAAACTGTTTAAACGGTTCAAACGGTTTGAAAGTTGTTTTAAAAATATTCAATGGCTAATTAATAACCAATGAGAGGAAAGACGGGAGAAAAAATGGCATATAGAGTTACATTGATTCCCGGCGACGGGGTCGGCCCGGAATTGACAGAGCTGACTGTAAAATGTATTGAGGCGACAGGTGTTAAAATAGACTGGGAGGTTGTAGATGCCGGAGAAAAGGCCTTGAAGTCAGAAGGGACACCCCTTCCCCAAAAGGTGCTGGAGTCTATAAAGAAAAATAGAATAGCTTTTAAAGGTCCTATTACAACGCCGGTTGGAACTGGTTTCCGAAGTGTGAATGTAAGTTTGCGCAGGGAGCTCGACCTGTATGCGTGTCTTCGTCCATGCAGGACATATCACGGAGTAAGGTCTAAATACGAAAATATCGACCTTGTTATTGTCAGGGAAAACACTGAGGATTTATACGCTGGAATAGAATTTGAACAGGGGAAGGAAGCCACATTGGATATTATCAGCCGGATAGAAAAACTGAGCGGCGCGAATATCAGGAAGGATTCAGGGATATCAATAAAACCCATATCTGTTTCTGGGACTGAGCGTATTGTAAAATTCGCGTTTGAATACGCATCAAAAAATAACCGTAAAAAAGTTACCGCGGTCCACAAGGCCAATATTATGAAATACAGCGACGGCTTGTTTTTGTCCATTGCGAGAAAAGTGGCGGAGAAATACCCCGGCGTAAAATTTGAAGACAGGATAGTGGATAATATGTGCATGCAGCTGGTGCAGAAGCCTGAGCTTTATGATGTGCTGGTACTGCCGAATTTATACGGAGACATAATATCCGATTTGTGCGCCGGGCTGATCGGTGGATTGGGAGTGGCTCCCGGTGCCAATTTCGGAGACGACATGGTTTTATTCGAACCGGTGCACGGCAGCGCCCCGAAATATAAGGGATTAAACAAATCAAATCCGGCCGCGATGATTCTGTCCGGCGTGCTTATGCTGAAATATATGGGGGAAGGGGCAAGGGCGGATAAACTGGAAAACGCGGTCAGCGAGGTGATCAGAGAAGGCAAGGCTGTGACTTATGACCTGAAAAACAGCCCAGCGGATCCGGGAGCGGCCGGGTCAAAAGAAATGGCGGATGCCATAATCGGCAAAATAAAAGGATAGCCACAGGCGGCATAACGAAAGATTTAGGACAAAATGAAAGACAGAAAAATATTAAATAAAACTTGTGAAAACAAGATATCAAAACACACAAGAGAATTCACAGAAATTAATAAAGAACTGCTTTTTGAAAAAAACAAGTTTGAGGCTATCCTCTCGAGTATGGCAGACGGGCTGTTTACAATAGACGATAAATTTTGCATAACCTCTTTTAACCGCGCGGCTGAAGAAATAACGGGTTATAAGAAAGAAGAAGTGATCGGCAAGCCTTGCAGGTATGTAATTCACGGGGAATTGTGCCATCGTGTTTCCTGCGCGCTTAATAAATCCAGAAAAACAGGAAAACCCCATCTTAATGTAAGGACTTTTATCAAAAGCAAGAAAGGCGGGCTTATTTATATTTTAGCCAGCACCTCAGTTTTAAAAGACAAAGACGGAAATTTTATCGGCGGGGTAGAAACTTTTCACGATATGACTGAATTGTATAAGATAGAAAGAGAAAAAAACAAATTAATCGCCGAATTGCAGAATATAAATAAGGAACTTGACCGTCTGAATAAGATAAAGACGGAATTTATTTCAGTGGTATCTCATGAATTACGGACACCTTTGACTGCTATCAAGGGTTATAGTGAATTGCTGAAAAACAATAAATATGGAAAAATTACAAACACTCAAAATAAGATATTAAGTTTAGTTATAAAGAAATCCGACCAATTGAATAAACTTATTGTTCAATTGCTTGATCTGTCCAGGATTGAACTGGGGAAATTTGAACTTAAAAAAGAACCCGTCGAACTGGACAAAGTAATTGAAAATTCTTTAGAGAATTTTCAGTCTATTATAAAAGAAAAGCAGATAAAATATAAATTGAATTTACTAAAAGAGCCTGTTTGGGTTATTGGAAATAATTTAAGATTGATTGAAGTTATGGATAATCTTATCGGAAACGCCGTAAAATTTACCCCCTCTAAAGGCAGGATAACTATCAGTTTTAGAAAATTACAGGGGAATATTGAAGTTTCTGTCCAGGACACGGGACAGGGTATTCCAAAAGAGGAATTTAACAACATATTCGAGAGTTTTTACCAGATTGATAGTTCATCCACCCGCAAATACGCGGGAACAGGATTGGGTCTCGCTATTGTAAAACATATTATTAACCGTCATAACGGGAAGATATGGGTTGAAAACGAGTTGAATAAAGGAAGCAAATTTATTTTTACACTTCCTATGGCTGAAAAAGAAAGTATAGTCAAGATACAAAATATTCTCGGAGGAGAAACAAATAAAAGACGGGTATAATATACGATTAAAGGAGAATAAAAAAATGAAGGACGGGGTAAAAATCAGTATCATCGGCGCAGGGAATGTGGGGGCAAGTGCGGCCCTTATGTGTTTGATGAAAAATTTAGGAGATGAAATAGTCCTTCTTGATATTGTTCCGGGTGTCCCACAGGGGAAAGCCATGGATTTAAACCAGTCAGCCTCGGTTTTTGGGTTAAAAGGAAAAATAACCGGGACAAATGATTATGAAGATATTTCGTGCTCTGATTTAATAGTTGTAACAGCGGGTTTCCCGCGCAAGGAGGGGATGACAAGGTTTGATTTGCTTAAAAAAAACGCGGGTATAGTCCTTGATGTCGCGGAGAATATCAAAAAATATTCGCCCGGCAGTTTTGTCATACTGACGACAAATCCTCTTGATGTAATGTCCTGCCTTTTCTTTAAAAAATCGGGGTTTTCTAAAAACAAGGTAATAGGCATGGCTGGGATTTTGGATACGGCGAGGTTTATTTATTACCTGCAGAAGGCCGTGAAAGTTCCCAGAGAAGTAATTTCCACGGTTGTTCTCGGTGTTCACGGTGAAAACATGGTACCTGTTGAAGAGCACACAAAAGTCAATGAAATTCCCTTGACAAAAATTTTATCGCATGATGAAATAGAAAAAGTGGTTTTTTCTACAATGCAGGGCGGGGCGGAGATAATAAAAAACCTTAAAACGAGCGCCTATGTGGCCCCTGCTGCAGCGGTGGTACGCATGATAGAAGCGATACTTAGAGATAAAAACGAGGTCCTTCCTTGCTCGGTCTATTTAGGTGGAGAATACGGTTATAAGGAAATATTTCTGGGTGTTCCTGTCAGACTCGGTAAAAACGGTGTTGAAGAGATAATAAAACTTTCCTTGTCGGAAGAAATCAGAAAAAGACTAGATAAATCTGTGGAAGAAGTAAAAAACGGGATCAAGGAATTGGAACAAATAATTTTATAATAAGGGGTAATATGAAAAAATCTGAATTATTGGAGCTTATAAAACAAGGTGAAAGTTCTACCGTTGAATTTAAAGAAGAAAATATTTCTCCTGATAAACTTGCACGTGAAATCATAGCCTTTGCAAATAGCGATGGGGGATTTATTTTAATAGGTGTTGATGATAATGGAAAAATCAAGGGAATAAAAAAAGATGATATTGAGGAATGGGCAGTAAATATTTGCCGGAATAATTGCAGTCCGTCACTTATTCCCATTTATGAAAAAAATATACTTGATGGTAAAATTATTGCTGTTATTAAAATCCCAAGGTCAGAGGGTATTATACACAGGTCGTTAGACGGGCACTATTATATTCGGGTCGGCACAACGGTAAGGGATGCCACTCCTCAGGAACTTGCACGGTTATTTCAGAGATCAAAGGTTGTTCATAATGATATTCTTCCTGTATACGGCGCGTCAATATCAGATATCGATGATGCAAGGATAGAGTATTATTTCACGCAAAAATTAAGTATTGACATTAAAACCTACAATGAATCAAAGGAAAGTCTATTGGAGAATATAAAGGTTCTGATTAAGGTTGACGGAAAAAATTATCTTACAATGGCAGGACTGCTTATTTTTGGAAAATTTCCGGAGAGATTTTTAACCCAGTCAGGAATAATCGCAGTCAGGTTCAGGGGTAACGAAATGGATTATGATACCCTGGACAGGAGGGAGATTAAAGGGCCGCTTGTAAATCAATATAATGCAGATGGTAATATTTCGTCTCTTGGCATAATTGATCAGACAATAGATTTTATTAAAAGAAATACATCGGTAACATCCAGATTAGAAGATATAAGAAGGATAGATACCCCCCAGTATCCAATTGAACCAATCAGGGAAGGCATTGTCAATGCCATTGCCCACAGGGATTATACAATTTCCGGAGCAAAAATAAGGGTTTTTGTATTTCCTGATAGAATTGAAATCTATAGCCCGGGTAAACTTCCGAACACAGTTACAATAGAAAATTTAAAAAGGACTGCCCATTATACCAGAAATCCGGAACTCTATAAATTTCTTGCCCATTATGGTTATGCAGATGATATTGGCCTTGGGATACCAAAAAAAATTATAGGAAAAATGAAAGAATATAAATCCAGAGAACCTGAATTTATAGAAAGCGGTGAAGAATTTGTTGTGACACTTTTTGGTAAAAAGGATAATCCATGAATGACCTTTTATGGTGGAAAAGTTTAGAGGATGGGAAAGAATACCTGTTTTCATTTCTTTTTATTGACAGGGCTAAGAGTACAAAAGATCCTAAATATTACAATGAAGAACAAGCTTCGAAACGTGCAGAGTTATTTCACAAGGTTGTACAAAATATTGCAAATTCATTTAACGGCCGATGTCTCGAATGGCATGGTGACGGCAATGTGATATTTTTTTATACATCGGACGCTTCCAATATTTTTGAAAAGAGCAATATTCTTTCAAAAAAAGCCGTTGAGGCAGGTCTTTCCATATTTCAGGAATTAATATTACAAAAAGAAGAAGAATTTAAGGAAATAAAGGCGTATATAAGCATTAATGTTGGAATGCTTGAGTTTAAAAAAGAAATGGGTCGGATAAAAAGCCGCGATCTTGACATCACAGGGCATATGTTAAAGGTATGCCCGGAGGCAGGTATATTGATTCATGAAGAAGTATATAAAATCCTGACAGACGATTTAAAAGAAAAATTCAGGTATTTAGGCACAACCTCAGAAGATTTTACCCCTGTTTTTGTATACCCAAGACAAAGAGAAATACCTCATAATAAAATTAATATGTTTATTCCACAAGACAAAGATAAATATAGAGAAAAAGAGTTATTTCTTAATTTTATAAGGGATAAATATTCAAAAATAATACCAAGGGGATTCCGACAGGAAAATTTAATTTCCGTTAATTTATTTGATATTTATTCACCTTTGAAGGTTAGGCAAAGATATGAAAAAGAGATAGCAGATTTTTCAAGTATAAAAGATCAGAAAATTATAGAATCGATAAATTTGCCTTCTGACCATCCTATAACACTTTTTAAAACTGTTGAAAAATCCGCTCCAATTAATATACAGGATGTTGTTAAAAAAAATAATCATTTTATTATTTTAGGTTCTCCAGGAAGTGGTAAATCAACGTTTATTAAATGGCTCGCATTAACCTGTGTAGCGGGTAAGATAAGCAGTTTTTATGGAATTGGTATATTGGAATCTTTGATTCCTATACCTGTTTCAATAGGCCATCTTTCAGAAATTTGGCAGGACAATAATAAAAATATAGGAGTTCTTGAGGCGATTAAGATTTATTTTAGCACCCTGAATTATAATATATCAGACTTTATTGATGAAGAATTGGAAAACGGGATGGTTATATTCCTTTTTGATGGCTTAGATGAAGTGTTATCTGATATTGATAGAGATGATATTTCTTTATGGCTTGAAGATTTTGTAAAGAGATATTCAAAAAATCGGTTTGTAATTACAAGTAGAATCGTAGGATTTAAGGGGTTTTTTTTGCAAAGTGATAAGATATATTTAATTGAAAATTTAGTTATTAATGAAGCAAAACCAATAATAAAAAAATGGATGACTGCGATTGAATATAGTTTGAATGGCGTAAATGATGTATCAAGAGTAAATGCTAATGATGAGGCAGATAGACTTATAAAGATTTTAGAACATAAACCCCAGTTTGAAAAATTTATTTCTAATCCATTTCTTCTTACGTTGACTGTACTTTTACATAGAAATGAAGCAGAACTCCCAAATTATCGTATCCAGATATTTGAAAGAATGATCCAAACTCTTGTTGAAACATGGCAACAAGCAAGGAGTTTGGGTGGCATGAGCCTCAGGACTCTTCGGATGGATTTTAGGACAGAAGCAATACCAATTTTATCACCATTAGCTTTATGGATACATAAAAATTTTCCAGCAGGTATAGTTCCGGAAGAAGAAATTAAAGAATTTATAAAAGACAAATTAAATGAACTGGGAGTATCTCGTAATGAAATTGATAAAGCAGTTGATAATTTTTTTAATAAACTGAGAATTGGTACCGGTCTTCTTGAGGAAAAAGGTAAAGGCCTCTGGGGGTTTATGCATCAATCATTTCAAGAGTATTTATGCAGTATAGAACTTGTAAGGGATGAATCTTATGAGGCCAATTTTAGAAAATATAATTATGATCCCCGGTGGGAAGAGATTTTTATCCTTGTGGCAGGAGAACTTGGAATAACGCAGGCAAATACTAAAAAGGTGTCAAAATTTATAGAAATAATTGTGCAAGGCATAAACGATCCAATTAAGGATAAAATTCTTAAAAAAAATATGCTTCTCGCGGGTAAGTGTTTAGTAAGTAGCGCAAATATAAATATTAAACTGGTAGAAAGGATAATAAATTTTTATAAAGAAAATCTTTTTAGTAGTGATATTAATAATTTAAGAAAACGTCTTATTGATATACTTTGTGACATGATGAACATAAAAATTGTTTTTGAAAATATCAGAAATGAAATATCATCTAAATTAAAAATTGAAGAAAAAAAAGATTTTGCAATTAATGCTATAGGTCATCTTGGCCTAAAAGAGGAATGGGCAATAGAAGCTATAAAAAGAGGATTAAGAGATGATAGTTCATGGGTTAGAAATTCCGCGATTGATGCTATAGGTCATCTTGGCCTAAAAGAGGAATGGGCAATAGAAGCCTTAAAAAGCGGACTGGAAGATGATAACCGCTGGATTCGACGTTATACGATTTATGCAATTGGTAGACTAAGTATAAAAGAGAAATGGGCAATAGAAGCTATAAAAAACGGGTTGCAGGATGCAGATTATTTGGTTAGAAATTCTGCGATTGATGCTATAGGTTATTTTGATTTAAAAGAGGAGTGGGTAATAGAAGCTATAAAAAATAGATTAAGAGATAGAGATCGATGGATTCGGCAATATACAATATATGCAATAGGACGGCTTAATATAAAAGAGGAATGGGCAATAGAAGCTATAAAAGAAGGGCTACAAAATACAGATTATTTGATTAGAAATTCAGCAATTGATGCTGTAGGTCATCTTGGTATAAAAGAGGAGTGGGTAATAGAAGCTATAAAAAGCGGATTAAAAGATGATAGAGTTAAACGTTCTGCAATTGATACCATAAGGCGTCTTGATATAAAAGAAGAATGGGTACTTAATGCATTGGTCGAAAATTTTAAGGAAAAAGACTTAAAAAATTATGTTTATGAAACCTTATGGGAATTGGTATAATTACTAACTTATAGGGGGGCTTACCAATGGGGAAAATAGATGGTAAAAAAATACTTATTATTATTGCCTCGAATAATTTCAGGGATGAAGAATACAGCCGTCCCCGGTCGGTTTTTGAAAAAGAGGGCGCGAAGGTTACAGTCGTCTCATCAAGTTTAAATGTATCAGCAGGTGTTAAAGGGATGGAAAGGGTAAAACCTGATATTCTTATTTCCGCTGCCGATGTTTCTGATTATGATGCAGTAATGTTTGTAGGAGGGGCGGGCGCAAGGGAATATTTTAACAGCGCGGCGGCCCATAAAATTGCAAAAGACGCCCTTGAAAAAGGCAAAATATTGAGCGCTATCTGCATCGGGCCTGGAATTTTGGCGTACGCCGGGGTCCTGAAGGGGAAAAAGGCCACGGTTTTTTCTTCTGAAATAAACACAATCAAATCAAAAGGCGCGATTTATACAGGCAATCCTGTTGAAAAAGACGGGAAGATTATTACGGCAGACGGACCTGAAGCGGCGTATGAGTTTGGAAATGAGATTGTAAATGCGTTAATGCGTAAAGCGTAAAAATTTAAATTTGTAGAAATGTATATGCAGTTAAACGCATCAAAAAATGAATATGAAAACAATACACGCAGAGCAAATTGTATCCGAAGTTTCAAAGTTATGGCGGGAGGCTAATTTTTATCTTAATGAAGATATTATTGGTGTACTGAAAAACTCATTAAAAAAAGAAAAAAATATCCGGGCAAAAGATGCCTTAAGAGTAATATTGAAAAATGCGGGATTAGCGCGAAAAGAAAACCGTCCCATTTGTCAGGACACCGGTTTTCCTTTGGTTTTTTTGGAAGTCGGGCAGGATGTGAATATTAAAGGTGATTTGCATAAATCAGTAAATCAGGGTATAAGGGAAGGGACAAAAGAGGGGTTTTTAAGGCCGTCGGTGGTTGATTGTCCTTTTAACCGAAAAAATACAGGCGATAATACACCGGCAGTAATTCATTGTGAAATTGTTCCCGGGGATAAAGTCAAAATTTTTGTGGCGGCAAAAGGAGCGGGGAGTGAAAACTGTTCAAAAACAGCAATGTTGCTGCCTACGGCAGGTGAAAAAGAAATCGAAGATTTTGCCGTTGAGTCAGTTAAAATAGCAGGGTCAAATCCGTGCCCGCCGATTATTGTCGGCCTGGGAATCGGCGGGACCCTGGAAAAAGCAGTTTTACTTTCCAAAAAGGCGTTGCTAAGGCCCTTGAATAAAAAAAATCCAGATAGAAATTTGAACAGACTTGAGGTAAAATTGTTGCAGAAAATAAATAAATTAGGCATTGGACCAAATGGTTTTGGAGGAAAAACGACTGCGCTTGGAGTAAGAATTGAAAGATTTCCATGCCATCTTGCAAGTTTGCCTATAGCGATAAATATTAGCTGCCATGTGAACAGGCATAAGGAAACTGTCATATAAAAAGTAGAACTTATTACTCTCTACTTCTGAAAGGAGGATTTCATGGATAGAAATTTGGCATTAGAATTTGTCAGGGTAACGGAAGCGGCTGCACTGGGGTCAGCGAAATGGATGGGGATGGGGAATGACAAGGCTGCAGACCAGGCGGCAGTAGATTTTATGCGCCGCGCATTTTCCGCGATTAGTTTTGAAGGTACGGTTGTTATCGGCGAGGGTGAACGGGATGAGGCGCCTATGCTTTATATAGGTGAGAAGATAGGGAATGGAAACGGGCCAAAACTTGACATTGCGATTGACCCGCTTGAAGGGACGACCTTAACGGCCCAGGGCAGGCCCAACGCTATCTCTGTTGTGGCGGCAGCCCCGAGCGGTTGTTTTTTAAATGCACCTGATACTTATATGAAAAAAATTGCGGTTGGACGCAGTGCATCAGGGGTAATAGATATTAATGCGCCTGTAAAGGATAATGTTAAAGCGGTTGCGAAAAAACTCGGGCGTGACATAGAAGAGGTTACGGTTGTTATTTTAGACAGGCCCCGACATGCGGACATTGTCAAGGATGTCAGGGAGCTTGGCGCAAGGATTTGCCTGATCCAGGACGGGGATGTTGCTGCTGCGATTGCTACGGCATTCCCTGAGGATTCGGGGATTGAAATGCTTATCGGCATAGGCGGTGCGCCAGAGGGAGTATTGGCGGCGGCCGCGTTAAAGTGTCTGGGCGGGGATATGCAGGGACAGTTAAGCCCGAGAAATGAAGAAGAAATTCAGCGCGCACACAAGATGGGAATTAAAAATATAAACAAGGTTTTTACGATAAATGAATTGGCAAGAGGCGATGATATTATGTTTGCGGCCACCGGAGTAACTAATGGTTCATTCCTGAAAGGGGTGCGGTTTACTGCAGAGGGAGCGATAACTCATTCTGTTGTTATGAGGTCAAAAACCGGGACTGTGCGCTATATTGAGGCACACCACAAATTTGCGAAAAAACCGGTATATTAAAAAACGCAAAAAGCATAGAGCATAGCGCAAGAAATTTATACTTATACTTTCACTCTATGCCCTATGCCCTATGCACTATGCAAAATTCCTGGCGTTTACTACTTCTTTCAGAAAATAATCCTTATCTGAACATGGCTGTAGATGAGGCTGTTCTCTTAGCTCACAGCCAGAAAAAAACACAACCAACACTGCGTTTTTACACATGGGACCCTCCCTGTATTTCATTGGGTTATTTTCAGAAGGCAGCCGAAGAAGACAGGAAAAAATGGCAGGGATTAAATGTCCCTTTTGTCCGCAGATTAAGCGGCGGCAGAGCGGTCTTCCATAATCATGATTTGACATATAGTTTTACGATTCATGAGGACTATAATCTGCTTCCAAAGAATATTATTCAATCCTGCCAGATAATAGGCCAATGCCTGTATAAAGGCCTTAATTTTTTTGGAATAAGCGGGAAATTGCTGGAGATAAATAATCTGAGGCAGAGAGCGGAAAAGAAAGGGCGGGAGACAAAAGATTGTTTTAATGTATTTTCAAGCGGGGAGATACTTTATGCCCGCAGAAAATTAATCGGGAGCGCCCAGGTCAGGAAAAAAGGTGTAATTCTGCAGCATGGATCAATTCTGATGAATTATCCGCCGGTATTAGGAAATACAGAATCATTAAGAACGATAACACTCAAAGAAATTCTTGGCCATGAAGTGAAACCGGAAGAGATTATTCCTTGCATTATAAAAGGTTTTGAAAATATATTTAATGTTAAATTTGAAAATGTTTGCCTGACAGATGAAGAAAAAAAAACAGCCAAAAAATTAGAGCTGGAATATAGACAAAGGGGAATAACTTGAAAGTTAATTTATGAATGATTTGAAAAAATGGTATTTGCTTTTATCTTCAATTTTGTTCGCGGTCATGACTTTTTTTATAAAAATGGTTTCCGGGCAAATCCCCGCTTATGAACTGCTTTTTTTCCGTTTTTTCGGCGGCGCAGCGGGTTGCCTTTTGGTGGATAAATCTTGTTTTCGTTTTTCCCATGGCAGTTTTAAAATACTTTTTCTGCGAAGCTTGTATGGAACTATTGCCATGTTTGCTTTTTTTTACGCCCTCGATTTTTCGCCGATAAGCCGCGTAGCGGTCCTGCATTTCAGTTATCCTGTTTTTGAAGTATTTTTTTCGGCTTTATGGATGAAAGAAAGGCCCCAAAAAATTATTTATATTTCCTTGCCTCTTTCATTGGCCGGGATTTATTATATGGGTAATCCTGTAAGCGGTTTCAATATTGGAGATATACTTGCCCTTTGCTCCGGGATTTTTGGCGGCCTTGCTGTTGTGGGTTTACGGCAGGCGAGAATAGTCAATTCTTCCGCGACAATTTATTTTTATTTTTGTATTTTTGGAATGTTGTCCACTATTATTCCATCCGCCGCCCGCTGGGTCACTCCTCCAAAAACAAGTTTATGGCCGATTTTTTTTGTTGTTTTTTTGGGAGGCATTGGACAGCTTGTTATGAATTACGCTTATAAATTTTCAAAATCAGGAGAAGGAAGCATAATTACCATTTTTACAATAGTTTTTATTAACCTTATGGGTTTTGTTTTTTTAAAAGAAGAAGTTACCGCCCGGCTTTTGACAGGGGAATTGTTAATTGCCGCTTCAATATTTTTACTTTTTCTGAAAAAGAAAAAAGATAAAGAATTATTTTTGGAATAAAATGTGTTAAATGTCCCTGATTTGATTTTTTGTTTGGAGAATTAAAGGAATAAAGGTATAATTAATTTGTAGGTTTTTTTAAGGAGGAATACCTATGAGTACGGTAACAGCAGGCTTAATGGAAAAGATATTATCACTGCCGATTGAAGAAAGAGTGTCATTAGCTCAGCGGGTATGGGACAGTGTGGAGCATTTTGTTAATCCAGAGATTGAAAAGGCGTGGTTGAATGAAGCAGAAAGAAGATGGCAGGAGATTGAACAAGACCGAATACAATGTATTTCGGCGGAAAAAGCAATGAAAAAAGCAAGAGCCAGCTTAAAAAAATGATTTTAAATTATCATCCGGACGCAGTTGAGGAACTTATTAATGCCGCTCAGTTTTATGAATCCCGCCAAAATAATCTAGGTCATAGATTTCTCGATGCCGTTGATACTGCTTTAAAAACTATCAAAAAAAATCCTTTAATTTGGCAATCAGATAAATTAGACAGAAGAAAATGCCCTGTGAAAAAGTTTCCCTATCTTCTTATATATAAGTTAAACAATAGGATTGTTTATATTTTAGCTGTAGCTCACACAAGCAGAAAGCCGGATTATTGGAAGTCGAGAGATAGACAAAAGGAATTGTGAATAAAATTTATATATGGTATAGTATTAAACTATGAGCGAAGAAATAAGTTTATTTTCAGATTACGATATACATCTTTTTAAAGAGGGTAATCATTTTACGATTTATGAAAAATTGGGCTCTCATTTGATGAACGTTAATGGTGTTGACGGGGTCTATTTTTCTGTCTGGGCGCCTAATGCCGAATATGTTTCGGTCATAGGAGATTTTAACGGGTGGAACGCCGGTTCAAATAAGATGTCCCATAGAAAAGACGGGTCAGGCATCTGGGAAGTTTTTTTGCCCGGGGCCGCCAGGGGCGCCATTTACAAATATCATATCGTTTCGAAATATCACAATTATAAGGTTAACAAGGGAGACCCTTATGCGTTTTACTGGGAAATCCCCTCAAAGACCGCGTCGCGCGTCTGGGACCTGGATTATAAATGGAACGATGAGTCATGGATGCAGAACCGGGTTGATTATAACAGTTTGAACGCTCCCGTTTCCATTTACGAAGTCCATCTTGGTTCGTGGAGAAGAATTCCTGAAGAAAAAAACAGGTTTCTGACATACCGGGAATTAGCGCCTCTCCTCGCGGATTACGTCAGGGCGATGGGCTTTACCCACGTGGAATTTTTACCTGTCATGGAACACCCGCTTTACCGTTCATGGGGGTACCAGACTGTGGGTTATTTCGCCCCGACAAGCCGTTACGGCACACCGCAGGATTTTATGTTCCTTGTTGATTACCTGCACCAGAACAATATAGGAGTGATACTTGACTGGGTGCCTTCCCATTTCCCGTCGGATGAACACGGGCTTTCGTATTTTGACGGGACCCATCTTTATGAACATTCCGACAGGCGGAAGGGTTTTCACCCGGACTGGAAGACCCATATTTTTAATTACGGGAGGGGCGAGGTAAGGAATTTTCTCATAAGCAACGCCCTTTTTTGGCTGAAAAATTATCATATAGACGGAATCAGGGTTGACGCGGTAGCGTCGATGCTTTACCTTGATTACTCGCGCAAAGACGGCGAATGGCTTCCAAATGAGTACGGCGGCAGGGAAAATATAGAGGCGATAAATTTCTTAAGGCGGTTTAATGAGGTTGTTTATGGCAATGTCCACGGTGTGCAGACTTTCGCCGAAGAATCCACGGCGTGGGCCATGGTTTCGCGCCCCGCGCATATGGGAGGCCTGGGATTCGGCATGAAGTGGAACATGGGATGGATGCATGACACGCTTGAATATTTCAAAAAAGACCCGCTTCACAGAAAATACCACCAGAACGATATCACATTCAGCATGTGGTACGCCTTTACGGAAAATTTTTTACTGCCGTTTTCACATGATGAAGTGGTCCATGGCAAGGGTTCTTTATTTGGGAAGATGTCGGGAGATATATGGCAGAAATTCGCGAACCTCCGGCTTCTTTTAGGGTATATGTTTACGCACCCGGGCAAAAAACTTTTGTTTATGGGAGATGAAATCGCCCAGTGGAAGGAATGGAATGAATCGCACAGCCTGGACTGGGATGTCCTGAAATATTCCACTCACCAGGGCATAAGGGCCTGGGTCCGCGACCTGAATTATTTTTACAGGAATGAACCCGCGTTATACGAACTTGATTTTGAACTTGAAGGTTTTAAATGGATTGATTTCCGTGACGCGAGTAACAGCATAATAAGTTTCCTGAGAATGGGGAAAACCGTGGACGATATAATCCTTGTTGTTTGTAATTTTACGCCGATCGTCCGGCATAATTACAAGGTTGGTGTGCCGAAGGACGGGTTCTGGAAGGAAGTTTTGAATAGCGACGCGGCATATTACGGGGGAAGCAACCAGGGAAATCTGGGTGGCCTTGACGCTATTGAATTCAATATGAATAATATGGATTATTCCCTTTCACTGACTTTGCCGCCGCTCGCGGTTTTGGTGTTTAAGAAGGAAGCGGAATAATCCTGACTTGCTGTCAAATATAAAGTATATTAATCATGCTTTTTTAACAACCGATAATAAAAACATAACATGTCAAACCGGAAAAGCGGGATACTTTTACATATAAGTTCACTTCCATCTCCATACGGGATAGGCGATTTTGGGCCTGAGGCCTATAAATTCGCCGATTTTCTTTTTAATACAAAACAGGGTGCCTGGCAGGTTCTGCCGTTCAGTCCCACGGACCCTGTTTTCGGCAATTGTCCTTATAACAGTATTTCAGCCTGCGCCTGCAACACGCTTTTTATAAGTCCTGACCTTTTGGCGAAGGAAGGATATATAAACAAAAAAGACCTAGCTTCGAAACCGGAGTTCCCAAAAAATAAATGCGATTATTCCAACGCGGGTTTATATAAACAGAAATTGTTTGAAGCGGCGTATCAAAAATTTAAATCAAGAAAAATAAATCATGACGGGTTTGAAAAATTCTGTTTTGAAAATTCGTACTGGCTGGATGATTTTTCCCTTTTTGTGTTTATAAAAAGAAATTATAAGGGTAAAATCTGGTATGAATGGCCGGATTCGCTAAAAAGCAGGGATAAAAATGTTTTATCTAACATTACATATGAATACAAGGGTGAATTGGAAAAAGAAAAATTTTTACAGTATATTTTTTTCAGGCAGTGGATTTCATTAAGAAATTATTGCAACAACAGAAATATTAAATTAATAGGGGATGTCCCGATCTATGTTTGTTATGACAGTGTTGATGTCTGGAAAAACCATGAGTTGTTTAATCTTGATGAATCCCAAAAACCCGTTACAGTCGCGGGTGTTCCTCCTGATTATTTCAGCGCCACGGGGCAGTTGTGGGGGAACCCGGTGTTCCGGTGGGACGTTTTGAAGAACACAAACTATAAGTGGTGGATTGACAGGATAGCACACAATTTGAAACTTTTTGACAAAATAAGAATTGACCATTTCCGGGGATTTGAAGGATACTGGGAAGTCCCCGCCGGCGAGACAACGGCGATTAACGGCAGGTGGGTAAAGGCTGAAGGTGCGGATTTTTTCAGGGTGATAACGGAAAAATTTTCCGACAGGCCTTTTATCGCGGAGGACCTGGGTGTTATAACCGATGATGTCCGGGAAGTTATGAAACAATTTAACCTGCCTGGCATGAGGGTCCTGCTTTTTGCCTTCGGAGATGATAACCAGGACAACCCGTACCTCCCGCGTAATTTTATTGAAAATTGCGTGGTTTACACGGGGACCCACGATAATAACACGGTAAAAGGGTGGTTTAAAAACGAAGCGTGCCAGAAAGAAAAGGAAAGATTGTTCCATTATTTAGGGCATAAGGCAGGTTTGAAAAATGTCCACCTGGAATTTATCAGACTCGCGATGGAATCAATCGCGGACACGGTAATTTTTCCGATGCAGGACATACTCGGCCTCGGCAGTGAGTCAAGGATGAATAAGCCGTCAACTACAAAAGGAAATTGGGAGTGGCGGCTTTCACCGGAGCAAATTACCAAAGATATCGCCGGCAGGCTTTTAAAAATGACAGAGATATGCGGGAGAGGGAAATCATAAAGCGCGCCAGCGGGGCTTATTTAAATATAAGGTTAAAAATGTTTTGAAAATTTAAAAGTTAATTTAAGTAATTTGATTATAAACCGATAATTAATAATCAATATTATACGGGAGAAAACATGGGTGAACTTCGCAAAGATCCGATTCTGGAACGTTGGGTAATCATAGCGAGCGAACGGTCAAAAAGGCCGGGGGGATTTTTTAAAGAGGCAAGAATAACTGATAAAACAGATCCGGATAAATGTCCTTTCTGCCCGGGGCATGAATCAATGACTCCTCCTGAAATTTTCAGCCTGCGCGACCCGGGAAAAAATGGCTGGAAAACGCGGGTCATCCCGAACAAATACCTGGCGTTAAGCATAGATAACCCCTTTATAAAAAAAGGCAAAGGGATGTATGATATGATGACAAATTTCGGCGCTCATGAAGTTTTAATTGAAACTCCAAACCATGAAAAAGAAGCCAAAGACCAGTCAAAGGAAGAAATAGTTACATGGCTTTCTGTTCTGCAGCACAGGACGGAAGATTTATCCAAGGACCAGAGGTTCCGGCATCTTTTGATATTTAAAAATAAAGGGAAGGCGGCAGGCGCTTCATTGACTCATCCTCATCATCAAATTATGGCGACTCCCATAACGCCCAAAAGAGTAAGAGAAGAATTAAACGGGGCGTTTCATTATTATAGTATGAAAGAAAGATGCATTTTTTGCGATATTATCAACCAGGAAAAATCTGACGGGGAAAGGATTGTTTATGAGAATGAGGCATACATAAGTTTTTGTCCCTTCGCGTCAAGATTCCCTTATGAAATATGGATATTGCCGAAAACTCATGAGATTGATTTTTTCGCGAAAAGCGTAAATGATTCTTTGCATCTGCTGGCGGAACACCTTAAAATAGTTCTTCAGAAATTATCCGGTGTTTTAGGCGACCCGGATTATAATTATATTTTCCATAACTCGCCCAACAGGATACCACGAAGGGATTACTGGCATACTATAAAGGACGATTACCACTGGCATATCGAACTCCTGCCAAAATTAACGACAATCGCGGGTTTTGAATGGGGCACGGGTTTTTTCATAAATCCACTCGCGCCTGAAGATGCCGCAAAGGAATTAAGGGAAGCAAAAATATGAAGATGTGTGGAATATCATTGCTATTGATTAATTCTTTTTTTCAATATATTTTACGCCGGGCAGGTTTTTGAAATGTTCGTCCTGCGTCCATAAAATTGCCTTGTGTTTTAAAGTAACCGCGTAAATAAAGCTGTCTGCCATAGGGATTTTGTATTCATAACTTAGCCTGGCTGCTTTTATCGCGGTTGAATCGTCGATGTTTTCTATTTGATAGTTTTTAAAAACGGCTATAACCTGTAAAGCCCTGTCCTCGTCCGCTTCGACCAATATCTTTTTGAATATTTCATAAATTATTATTACCGGGATTATAATCGTGCTTGTTTTGTTTAAAATAACTTCGGCGAAGAAATCAGCACTTTTTCCGTCGGAAAAATATTCCAGCCAGCCGCTTGAATCAATTATAATATTCATGTCCTGTCATCTTCCCTTGAAATTTCAGTATTTATATTTTTCAAAAAACCGCGCATCGATTTTATATCTTTTTCTCTGATCATTTCGATCCTTTCTTCATAAGGAAGAATAATCATTTTTTCCCCTGACTTTAATTTATATCTCTTTCTGATGTTTTTTGGAATTACAACCTGAAATTTCGGCGATATTTTCACTGCCTCCATAAATTCTCCTTATCGATTGATATATTGTAATACGATTATATCATCGATTGCATAAATGTCAAGAGTTTAAATTTGTTTATACCTTAAAAATCAATAGAATATTATGGTTAAGAGGAGTAAAATATAAAAAACAGTTTATAAACCATATGTTTAAAATTGGACAGATCGTTTCCTTAAAATCGAACCAGGAATTACGCGGGGCCGTAATAGAAATCATACCGGGTCAGCCCGAAGATCGCTGTACTGTTTTTCTTAGCGGTACTAAACAGACATTTTATGCCTCTCAACTTCAACCGGAAACAGAAAGAACAGCGGAATATGAGCATCTTCCCGTTGATTATTTCCATGCCCGTTTAACTGCTCTCCAAATCCGCCATCCGGGTTTATCCGCCTTATATTCTTTAAATGCCGCCAGGGTTGATTTTATCCCGTATCAATACAGGCCGGTTTTGAAATTTATTCGTTCCGATCGTCCACGCTTGCTTATCGCGGACAGCGTTGGAGTGGGAAAAACCATAGAAGCCGGGCTTATTCTGCGGGAGTTGCAATCACGGCGGGACATTCGATCAATTCTTATTATATGTCCCCGGCCGCTTGTTATCGAGCGAAAATGGGAAACAGAGATGAAACGTTTTGACGAACGTTTCACTTCTCTGGATGGTAAAACCCTTAGATACTGCATCAGTGAAATGGATAAGGATGGGTATTGGCCGGACCAGTATCAGAAGGTTATAATTCCCTATTCTCTGTTTGATGAAACTCTTTTGAATGGAAAAAATGGCGAAAAAAAGAAATATCTCAAGGGACTTTTGGATTTAGACCCGGCCCCGCGTTTTGACGTGGTAATTATTGATGAAGCCCATCATGTAAGAAATCCGGAAACTTATGCTCACAAAGTGGTACGGTTTTTCTGCGATAACGCGGAGGCGGTTTTATTTCTTACGGCCACTCCGATTCAGTTAGGAAGCGATGATCTCTTTGTACTGCTGAACCTGCTCCGTTCGGATTTGATTATTGACCGGGAAAGTTTTAGCCTTATGGCGGAACCTAATCCATTTATCAATAGAGCTGTTGCCTATGTGCGTTCAGCATCTTCCGACTGGATTAAAAATGCCTTGAGTTCATTAAACGAGGCGGCGGCAACTCAATGGGGCGGGCTAGTCCTTAAGAATAATCCGGAATTTCAGAGGATTGTGGGATTACTTCAAAAAGGAGAAATTTCTCCAGATGAGCGGGTTGGAATCATAAATAACCTCGAAAGTTTGCATACTTTCTCAAGGCTGATAAACCGAACCCGGAGGCGGGACATCGGTGAGTTTACCATGCGCAAGCCCGAAACTGTAAGTGTGGATTTTACGCCTTCGCAGAAAAAACTTCATGACGAATTGCTGGAAGTTCAGGCTAAAATTCTTGCTCTTTTACACGGCGATGTGAATGTGAAATTTATGATGACTACAATTTGCCGCCAAGCTGCAAGCTGTCTTTATGGCCTGGCTCCATTTATTGAGGATAGGTTAACTGGCAAGTTGGATGATTTGGACGATGTAGATAATAACAATGGTATTCTTGATGCAAAAACCATTGAGGAAATAAAAGGCCAGGTTCAGGGGATAATAAAACAAGCGGAGAATCTCGATCCCTATGACCCGAAGCTGGAAGCTTTAAAAAAAGTTGTCCGGGACAAACAGAAACTTATAAACAACAAGGTCATGCTTTTTAGTACATTCAGGCATACT
The DNA here is from genome assembly GCA_040754625.1 of bacterium. NCBI lineage: Bacteria > bacterium. Next base: position 44,902 of record JBFMCF010000068.1, read on the forward strand.
TTGAACTATTTATACCGACATTTGCAATCCGACGGTTTCCGGGTGGGGCTTGTCCATGGCGGTGTCCCGGATGAGGAACGCAGGTCGTTGCGCGACCGCTTTCAATTGGAAAAGACTGATGTAAGTGCTCTTGATATATTGCTCTTCTCCGAGATTGGCTGTGAGGGTTTGGATTACCAGTTTTGCGATTGCCTGACAAACTATGATTTGCCATGGAATCCCATGCGTATCGAACAACGAATAGGCCGGATAGACAGAAACGGCCAGCGGAGTGAAAGCGTAATCATTTATAATTTTGTTACACCCGGCACCATTGACGCGGAAATTTATAATCGCTGTCTGCTTCGCATAGGCATTTTTAACAGCGCGCTTGGCGGCAGTGAAGAGATATTGGGTGAGATAAACCGGGAAATAAGGGACATTGCCGAAAATATCAGCCTGAGCGCGGAAGAACGACAGGAAAAATTTCAACAGCTCGCCGATAACAAAATAAGGTTGCTAAGGGAACAGGAGGAACTTGAAGAAAAACAGGTTGAATTTTTCGGCATCAGGCTTCCCGCCAATCAATTCAAGAAGGAAGTCGAAGAAGCATCCAGTTTCTGGCTTACACCCGGTTCCATCCAAAATATTATCTCCTGCTATTTAAAAACAATTTATTCTAAAGAACAAGAACTGATTCTTGGAGAGAAGGCGTTAAAAACCCTGCGGTTGTCCCAGGAAGCCAGAAACCGGCTTATTCAGGATTTGAATAAATTGCCGCGAGAAACAACGCCCGGTTACAGGGAATGGGAAAAATGGCTTAAGGGTAACGATCCTCTTCTACCCATTACTTTTGATTCCGACTGTGCTTCCAAAAATCCAAAAGCGGCTTTTATTACACCGGTGCACCCTATTGTCCGTCAGTCCGCGATGGCCTTCGATACGGGGAATATGGCGGCTATATCTCTTACCGTTAAAGACAATTCTGTACCGGCCGGGATTTATCCTTTCGTGATTTATCAATGGCACTATCAGGGCATACTGGAGGATGTGATCTTGCAGCCGGTTACTCTGTCGGAAAAATTAAATACCCGCCTTGTACAATTGTTGGAAAAAGCAGAAGAAATGGCATCGGGTCTTTCGGCCACCCCGGATAGTTCAGCTTTGAATGAGCTTGATAATCAGCACCGCAAACTGTGGTCGGAGGCCGTGGAAACTCACCGGAAGCGCACGGAAGAGCAGGTCAATTATAAGCGGGAGAGCCTTAACACAAGCCACAAGGCTAGAATTTCCCTGCTTAACGAACAGCTTTCCCAGGCTAAGGAAGAAAATATCAAGCGCATGCGCAATTTCCAGATTGCAAACGCCGAAGCAGATTATAACGGACTGATTGCCAAGCTGGACGCCGCCGTTAAACAGGCGGATATCAGGTTTCAGCAGGTGGCGTGCGGGGTTATTAAGATAGAGGGAGTTTAGAGAATGACGAGTGATTATGGATATAGATATGAATGGTTTGAAGCATTAAAAAAAGACCGTGAGGAAAACGCTAGAGTACTAGAAAAACCTTCACTGGAGGAGACTAAACGTATCGTTTCAGAAATGTATTCCAAACAAGCTCATTTTATTTACGAATTATTGCAAAATGCGAGCGATGCCAAGGCGACAAAAATTAAATTTGTCTTGAAGAAGAACGGGCTTATATTTAAGCATAACGGAGCAGTTAGATTTAGTATTAGCGATCCACAAAAGGAAAGAGAAGATAAGAAAAATGGGAAGTTGGGGCACATTAATGCCATTACCTCTGTGGCGCAAACTTCGAAAGGCCCTGAAGAAATAGGGAAATTTGGGTTAGGATTTAAGGCTGTATTTAAGTACACTGAAACACCAGAAATTTACGATCCTAATTTTAAGTTTAAAATAGAGCGCTTTATTGTTCCTGTCGAGATAGAAAAGGATCATGAACTTCGGGAAAATGAAGAAACTCTGTTTTATTTCCCGTTTAATTTATCATCCAAACCATCCAAAGACGCCTATGAAGAAATCATGGAGAGATTAAAGCAGTTAGAAAATCCTTTATTATTTCTTGCTGGAGTGATTGAGTGGAGTTGTGAAGGTAATGAAAGCGGAGTTTATTATAAAGACGAAAAGGCTTACCCAATTATAGATACCATAGAAGAAATAAACGGAGATGTTTTCTCAAGAAAGTTCCTGGTGTTTAAATCAAACAAAAATTGTTATGATGCAAGAATCGCATACCCAATAGTAAAAGAAAATGATAAAGAAGTACTAAAATCGAATCAAAAATTTCCTGCATATTATTTTTTCCCAACAAAAGAATCCACAGAATTAAAATTTATTTTACACGGGCGTTTTGATCTGACTGAAAACAGAGAAAATATTAGAGAAAATAGCTGGAATAAAGAGCCAATCAAAGAATTGGCTTCCTTAGTCTGCGAAAGTTTACCAATAATTAAAAGCATGGGCTGGTTAAATGCTGGTTTTTTGGAAATCCTTCCCTTAGACTGTGATAGCTTACATGATAACCACATGTTTAGACCTATTTATGATGCTGTGCGGAATGCGTTATTCACACAACCATTGTTGCCAACCAATGATGGCGGCTTTGTGTCTGCTAACCAGGCCAAATTGGCACGAGGGGCAGATTTGAGAAATCTATTATCCAGTGACCAATTACAGCGACTATTTTCTTCTGAACGGCCACTGCGTTGGATTACCGGAGAAATTACAAAGGATTCATCCTCCGATTTACATTCTTATCTCATAAAAGAATTGAATATACAGGAAGTTACTCCTGAAATGCTGGCTGGCAAACTTACGGAAATCTTTCTGGAAGCGCAAACCGATGAGGAGATGATTGAGTTGTACAAATTCTTTTTGAATAAAGAGTCCTTATGGCGTAGCAATATGCCTTTTATTCGCCGAAGCGATAATCAACATGTAAAACCTTTCAAAGATAACGGCGATCCCAACATTTACATCTCCCTTAAAGAATCATCCGAACTCCCAATCGTAAAGCAAGAAATAGTTAGGGATGAGCAGGCTCGGGATTTTTTAAAAAAATTGGGTATTCCCGAACTTGATAATGTAGCGGAGATAATCGGGAAAATTTTGCCAAAATATAAAAATGGTGGTGTGCAATTATTATCGGATGAGGAACATAAGAATGATATTTTTAAAATATTACAGGCATTAAAAACGGATTCACAAACAAAAAAAGAAAAGCTTATTAATGAATTCAAAGAAACGCCATTTCTCCTCGCCAAAAATGCCTCTTCAATGGAATCGGCTTATAGAAAACCAGGGGAGATTTACTTTCGATCCGCGGATTTAGAAATTTATTTTCAGGGCAATCCCAACGCCTGGTTTTTGAATGAACCGGATGCAGAGAATAATATGGTTTTTAAAGAATTGGGTGTAGCGGATTCAGTGCGGGTAAAGACGAGGAGCACGGATAGGGTTGGAAATGTCATAATAAGAGATGAGCATCGTCGCAACACCGAGGGGCATATACGTGGCCTTCACGGGTTTGATCCAGACTGCACAATCGATGGTCTTGAACACGCACTTTCCCAAATAACAAAAGAAAAGGCGATCTTTATTTGGAATAGGCTTGCTATCCCAAATATAAACAATATATCAGGAACTATTGAAAAGTCGAAATATAAAGATTATAAACCAAGCGACAAACAGGGAGATCAACCCTCTAAAATGGGGGAACTGTTACGTTCAAATGCCTGGTTGCCTGGTGATAATGGAAAATTTGTTAATCCGCGTGAGATTACTCTTGAAAGTCTTCCAAGCGAATTTGAATCCAGCAAAGACTTGGCTGGAAAATTAATGATGAAGAGTAGCCCGGTGGAAACAGATGAAATTTTTGGTTTTAATCGTAAAGATATTTTTGAAGCAATAGAACAGGATCCAGATTGGCTGAGGGAACTTATGGCTCGCCAAAGCAAAAAGCCCGAATTTCCAGACGAACCGGTTTCATACTCCTCGCGCAGGGAAGGAAAGGTAACTGAAGAAATTGAAGGTGCCACAGTTAAGTCGTATGGACCAAAGGTGAGAAGCGTCAGAACATCCGAAAATAGCATTGATCCGGTTACCTGGTTAAGAAATCAATATACCAACTCTAATGAGGAAATGATTTGTCAGATATGCAAAGATGCTATGCCTTTTAAGAAACGCGATGGGCAATACTATTTTGAAAAGGTAGAAATACTATCCAGAGATCATTTTACCAAAGAACACGTAGCTCAATGGCTTGCCCTGTGTCCTGAATGTGCGGCTAGGTATCATGAATTTATAAAAAATGATCCTGAAAAAAAGGAGATGCAAAAAATTAAATCTGCTCTGGTTTCAGATAAGCCGGAGATTAGCATTTCTCTTGGAGAACTTAAAACAACCATTCGATTTACAGATAAACATTTTTCTGATTTAAAAACAATTACCAAAAATTATGATAAAGACGGAGGTAGACAATAGGAGGGGCAACCATGGGTCTGTCTGCTGCAGGCAGGGAGCTGCCCCTACGTTTAACGATCCAGAAATATTTGTAACCCATGAAATTCAACCCCGACATCCATCCCGCACAAAAATAACTTGACAAGTGAATAACATCTGGCTAAAATACCAATTATCGGCAATATATTTAATTATTGCCGATAATTTGATGGTGAGAATATGATAAATAAAACCGATACTGAAGAATTTATTGAATATTTTAAAAAAGAGAAATCATTTACCGCGAATGATGTTTATCATTTTTTTAATAATATCCGGCAGGGTATAAAAAGATCTACGGTGAACTGGCGGATATATAATTATATTCAGCAGGGGATATTGCGCAGAGTCGGCCGGGGTGTTTATATAACGGGGGAAAGCAGAAATTTCACGCCTGTTCAAGATGAAAAGCAAAAAATTATAGCGTTTCAAATAAAAAAACAATTTCCTTTTGCCACGTTTTGTTCCTGGAGATTGTCTATCCTGAAAGAGTTGTTTCAACACGTGCCCGCGATTAATTTTCTGATTGTTGAAGTTGAAAAAGACAGTTTAGACGCGGTCTTCCATTTTCTAAAAGAATCGAAAAAAAATACATTTAAAGAACCATCAAAAAACATAGTAGAAGATTTTGTCTGCGGAACGGATACTGCCATAGTTGTTAAAACGATGATAAGTGAATCGCCCGTGTTACAAATCGACGGTATAACCATTCCGGCTCTGGAAAAAATTTTGGTTGATTTATATATTGAGAGAGATATTTTCTATTTTCTCCAAGGTATCGAATTGTTAAACGTTTTTAAAAATGCCGCTGGGAAATACACGATTAATCGTAATAAAATGCTGCGTTATGCCAAAAGAAGAGGAAAAGAAACAGAAATCGAAAATATATTAATGCAAATAAACGGCAACAATCTACAAAAATTGACAATAATTTGAAATTATGATTTCTAAAGATACGCTGCGGCTTGAATGGATAAATCAGGTGTCCGCGAAAAATCGCAGGGCAGACAAAATACTTATTGAGAAGGTAATAAGGGCTTTAATGCTTCTGGAGGGTCTAGCGGAGTCAGATCTGCAGTTTGTTTTCAAAGGCGGAACGGCTGTAATGCTTCTTCAAGATATACCCGGAAGATTTTCGATTGACATCGACATAATCGTATTAAAAGAGGTTGATTTCGATGCCATTTTCAAAACACTTATTAAAGAAAAAGGTTTTTCAAAATATGAACGGCAGAGCAGGAACACAGTTTCCGGAATTCAAAAACTTCATTATAAATTTTATTATACTTCTCTTTCAAGAATCAATACCGCAGAAGATAATGTCCTGCTCGATATCCTTGTTGAATCCTCGAAATACAAGCATATTATCCCGGTAAACATTGATTCACGGTTTGTAAAACATGATGGGCTGCCGGTAAAGGTAAATATTCCAAGTAAAGAGGACATCCTTGCCGATAAATTGACTGCTTTCGCCCCAAACACTACAGGAATACCTTATGAAAAAGGCGGCTTCAGCCGAGCGATGGAAATTATCAAGCAGCTGTATGATATCGGAAATCTTTTTGATGAAATCGATAATGTGGCTGTTATCGGAGAGACTTTTAACAAAATAGTACAAACAGAAATGAAATATCGCGGAATGACCGGGGATATAGAGATTGTTTTAAATGATATTTTTCAGACAGCACTTTGTTTGTCAACAAAAGGGAAAGCAGGTAAAGGAGATTTTACCGCGCTACAAAACGGCGTTTCACGAATCAGAGCGTACATATTTTCGGAATCGTACCATATTGAAAAAGCTATTATTCACGCTTCGCGTATCGCGTATCTTGTTAAAATGATCGAGCTGAAAGAAAAAACTATTACGCGTTTTGAAAACCCTGAACAAATCAGGGATTTTTTGATGATTGAAAACACTTTGGATACGAAACTTAATAAACTTAAAAAATCAAGTCCCGAAGCATTTTTTTACTGGTACCAGGTGTATTTGCGCATAAAGAATCAGAACCGATAGACCCATCTTTCGTAAATACAATCGAGCCTTCGGGACGCCGTCAAAAGGATAAAAAGGAGAGACACAAATGGCGACCAAAACATTAAGCATAAGAATAAGTGACGATGATTATAAATTTCTTTCTCATCTTGCGAAAGAGGAGAAGGATGATGTTTCAAAGGCGGTCAGGGAGCTCATCGATACCGGCAGGGTCATGCTCGCGATAGAAAAGTACAAAAAGTCTGATGTCCCTTGAAAAAGCCGCGAAAATCGCGGGAGTTTCCATATCGAAAATAATGGATATTTTGAAAGAATATTCCGTGGAAATAAATCTGGACTTTGAGGATTATCTTTCGAGCCTGGATTCTACGAGAAAAATCTGGTGACGCGCGATTGATTCAGGAATACAAATTACTGTGAGTGTCCACGGCCACGAAAATACATTTATCCCCGCCGCAATCTTTGTAAATTGCCCTTAAATCACCTGTTATGTTTATGCTTCTGTAATCCAGATATTTTCCTTTCAGAGGATGATTGTTCAAAATGGGGGAGTAGGGGGTTTGAAGGAAGACGGATAATCTTTCCTGCGTTTTTTTCTGTTCACTGTCCTTTGGCTTTTTATATTGTTTTTCAAAATTTTTATGAAAACGGATTTTCATAGAGACTCGAAATATTCTTTTAATTCTCTTTCATCAGAGATCTTTCGGGAAAGGTTTCTATCTTTTTTGATATCCGATTCCACCGTGCCTAAAAGCTCTTCCATTTCCCTGGACATGCGGGGAGTTGAAGAAAAGTAAACTTCCTGGTTCCTTATAAATTGTTTTAGGAAGGCATTTATCACTGCACTCAGGGAAAGTCCAAGATCGTTAGCCAGCTTTTGAGCGTTTTGTTTAACATCGCGATCGGTTTTAACATTTATTACAGTTTTCATAACCATAGTATATACAACGGTTATTATTTTGTCAATAGGAATTTAAGAATTGTCCATGAACTTTTAAAATTTTTGTAGCGTTAATTGTCTTATTGAAATATAATATTAAATCATGAATATTCTTTTTGTCTCATCCGAAGTTTTTCCTTTCGCGAAGACAGGAGGGCTCGCTGATGTTTCAGGGGCTTTGCCTGAGGCGTTAAATAATCTTGAGCATAAATGCAGTATTATTATGCCGATGTACCGAAAAGTCCGGGAAAACGGGTTTCATCCTTCAAATATCAAATCGAACATAAAAGTCAAATTGGGGCAGGATGAATATAACTTTAATCTGCTTTTTTTAAAACATAACAATACGGATGTGTATTTTATCGACAGGAAAGAATTTTTCGACAGGGACGGCCTTTACGGGACACCCGGGTCCGACCATGCCGATAACGCGCTAAGGTTTGCTTTTTTTGCGAAGGCCGTTGTTTCCGTGATAAAAAACATCGGGAAGATAGATATAATCCACTGCAATGATTGGCAGTCCTCGCTTTTGCCGCTTTACTTGAAGAATGCCGGGCTTGATAAGATAAAAACAGTTTTAACAATCCATAATCTGGCATACCAGGGACTGTTTGCTCCGGATACGCTTTCTTCGATAGGCTTATCATGGGACTATTTCACGATGGACAAGCTTGAATTTTACGGCAAAGTAAGTTTTTTAAAAGCGGGAATAATTTATTCCGACGCGGTCACGACGGTAAGCAGGGGATACGCGAGGGAAATATTGACTCCTGAGTTCGGGTGCGGGCTTGAAGGCCTGCTCCAGACAAGAAAGGATTCCCTTTACGGGATTATTAACGGCGTGGATTATAATGAATGGAATCCTTTGAATGATAAATATATAGCGAAAAATTACAGCGAAAAAAATTTAAATGATAAAACAGAATGCAAGAAAGACCTTTTGAAGTCATTTAGCCTTCCGTTTGACAGCAGAAAACCCGTTATCGGAATGATAACGCGGCTTGCCGCCCAAAAAGGACTTGACCTTGTAGCGGAACGGATTGAAGAAATTCTTTCATTAAATGTTTATTTGGTGCTCCTGGGAACAGGCGACGAGAAATACAATAACATGTTTAAAGATATCGCTGGAAAATACAAAGGAAAAGCCGGTATTAAAATAGGGTTTGATAATACCCTTGCCCATAAAATAGAAGCGGGAAGCGATATGTTCCTTATGCCGTCGCGTTATGAACCCTGCGGCTTAAACCAGATGTACAGCCTGAAATACGGGACTGTCCCTGTTGTCCGGGCGACAGGCGGTTTGGATGACACGATTTCGGATTTTGATCATTTTACGAAAAAAGGCAACGGTTTTAAGTTTTTAAACGCCACTATCGACGCCTTATACGCGGTTTTAAAAAGGGCAGTTGAAGTTTATAAAGACAGCAAAAGCTGGCATATTTTGCAGTTAAACGGCATGCACTGCGATTTCTCATGGGAAAATTCCGCGAAAGAGTATGTTGAATTGTATAAGAAGATTTTGAAGTAAAATATTATCCCATCCTGCCTGATAATCCTATTGACATCTTGATATATTGGGTTATATTATACCAATATGAAAAAATTAATTGTCTCGTTAAAGACATCATCTGAAGTGCTGGATAATTTTAAAAATGCTTTAAAAAATAAGCAATATTATAACAAAGAACATAATGTTGAAATTTCATTTGATAATAAAAATGATTTTTCCCGTTTTGTGCGGAATATCGATATTTTAACTTACATAATAAATTTCAAGCCGGCTTCTGTTTATGAGCTTGCAAAATTAACCAAAAGAGACGTTTCAAATTTAAATAAAATAATAAAATTTTTCAATGAATTAGGAGTTATTAAAATTGAGAGAAATAAAATTTCAGGAAGGTATACCAGCAAACCTTTTGTGGAATACTACGCTATCCAGTTTAAACTCGCGGCATAAGTTTTTCGCCAAATCCTTTTTGTATTCCTCAGGAGGCATAAATCTCAATTCCTTCGTTAAAAACATTTTTATAGAATGGCACATAAGCCGCATATTCCGAAAATTCATTAAAATTTTTGTCAATCGCAGATATAACAACATCATATTTTAACGAAATATCAGTTATTGCCTGTATTAATTTTTTTCTATATGGTTTCAGTTCAGGATCTTTTTTCTTCAATAAAATCATTATGTCTATGTCTGAATAATTGTCATTGGTTTCTTTTGCATAAGAACCGTATAGAATAATGTCTTTTAAGTCATTTCCGTATATCTTTTGAATTTCTTTTTCTATATCATTTAATAAAGAAACTACCTTAGAATCTTTAATAAATCCCTTTTCCCGCATAATATTTCCTTTTTAAAAATTTTCAAAATACTCAATTTTTTGAGTTTAGTAATTGTAAGAGTTCTTTAAAGTCTTTCGGCAGATGGATCATAACCGAACATAATCCTTCTCAATTTTTCCAGCGCGCTGATTTTTTCAAGATAAGTTTTGGTTTTCCAAAAGCCATAATCGTCACTTTTATGAACCGATGTAATTTCAAAAACCTTTTTATTCACAATGTAATTATAACATGTTTTACATTTTTTTTGAAATTTTATAAAGTTTGAAACATTGACATACAATAGTAATGGCAATATAATTATGAAAATATGACTATTTTCTTACGAAAATTCCCCAATAATGTTTTGACCCTCCCTGTTCTTGTTAATTCACTTGAAAATGTGTTTAAAGCTGATAATTTAAACTGTTCCTATTTCTCTTCGATGGAAGAACTGGGAAAACTTAGTAATTCCCAGGATAAAACTTTTTATGTCGCGTATTCGTTTATGACTACGGAAGCGGAAAAGGTTTATGATGAAGTCAAACAGATAAGAGGATTATTAAAGAATAAGAAATATCTTATTCTTGGCGGAGGCTCTCATTTAAACGGCGACGAAACAAATCATTTTGGCTTCGATTATGTGTTTTCAGGATACAGCGAGGAAAGTTTTCCTTATTTCTTGAAGGATTTGGAAAGCGGTCCGGCCGGTTATTTAAATAAAAAATATTCATTGAGAAATAAAACTGTTTATCCATTTCTCCCGCCTGTTTTTGACAATTCTTATCCTTTTACAAAATCTCTTGTTACGCTTCCTCCGCTTGAAATAATGCGGGGGTGCAGATGGAAATGTAATTTTTGCCAGACGGGGACTTTAACCAAGTCCGTTTTAAATTTACAGATACGAAGTTTAGAATCAGTAGAAAAATATCTGGTTTATTTGAAAAATAAAGGAGTGAGACGGGTAAATTTTATCTCGCCTAACGCGTTTGACTATAAACTGCCGGGTGAAACGGTTTCTAATTCAATAAAAAAATTATTGTTGCTTTGCGCCGGATATAAATTCGATTTTATTGAATATGGAATTTTTCCTTCGGAGGTCCGGCCGGAATCAGTAACAGGAGAGACAGCAGGGCTTGTAAAAGAATATTGCGGTAACAAAATAATAACATTGGGCGCTCAAAGCGGGAATGATAAAATGTTGAAATCAATAAACCGGACGCATACGGTTGAAGATATTATTAAAGCGTCGCGTGTTGTTTATGAACACGGTTTGGTTCCAAATATCGATTTTATCATAGGTTTCCCGGAGGAATCGCGGCAGGACAGGAGAGATTTATTCAATTTAATAAAAACGCTTTCTAAAGATTTCAGGGCGAAAATCCAGATGCATTATTTTATTCCGCTCCCCGGCACAAAATTTTATTCAAAAAACCCGGCCCCCATTGATGTCGAAACCTTTAATGACCTTGAGAAATTAACTGCAGACGGTATTATTTCAAACTGGTGGAAGAACGGCGTTAAATTATCCGGGCAGGTGGTTAAATTCAGGGATTATTTGCGTTCCAAAGCGTGAAAAAAAATATTTATTAGCTTGACAAAGTTAACTAAATGTGAAAGAATAAAATTTTCCAAAAGTAACAAAATGTTTCGGCGGATTTAATGTTTTACAAATTGTTAAATTAACATTTTATGAGGGGAAAATATGGGGATAGATAATGTTGGTTTGAATCTGAAAAAGTTCCGCGAAAATAACGGGTTTACGCAGGAATCCATAGCTAAAAGGCTGGGGGTGTCAAGGCAGGCTGTTTGCATGTGGGAGTCCGGGAAAAGGGAATTGAGGGTATCGACACTTATTGAAATAGCCGATTTTTTTGATGCCGGGATCGACGAAATAATAAGGCCGGGGAAAATAAAGGCGAATAATAACAAAAAAATATTAATTTCCAGGGCTACTTTTGAATTAAACGCGCCCGGCGCTAACGAGGTCTTGTTAATCGGCGATTTTAATTCATGGAACGCGCCGGGGATACCTTTAAAGAAAAGTAAAAACGGCATTTGGAAAATTGATTTGGACCTTATGCCGGGGAAATATGAATATAAATTTATTATTGACGGAAAATGGGTAAACGACCCGGTCAATCCAAAAACAATTATAAATTCTTACGGCACACATAATTCAGTAAAGGAAATAATTGGATGAGAATAGCGTTTTTTTCATGGGAATCATTACATTCCATAGCGATAGGCGGCATCGCGGTCCATGTTACCGAGATAGCCTGCGCCCTGCAGCGAAAGGGGCATGAAGTCCATGTTTTTACCCGGATGGGACGCTCTAATCACAGCCAATATGAAAATATTCATGGTGTTCATTACCATAGGTGCCCTTACGCGCATCATCCTGATTTTATCGAGGAAGTGAATAATATGTGCAGATCAATGGTCCATTCTTTTTTCCAGACGGAAGATTATATAGGGCATTTTGATATTGTCCACTGCCATGACTGGCTTACAACAAACGTCCTGGTCTGGATAAAAAAAGGCAGGCCGCGCAAGTCTGTTATTACAATTCATTCAACGGAATTCGGGAGATGCGGCAACAAATTTAACAAAGGCAGGTCGGATATTATCAGACATCTTGAGTGGTATGGGACATATGAGGCCAGCAAGGTGATTTGTGTCTCTAATTTCTTAAAGGAAGAGGTTAAGCGGATATACTCCGTGCCGGAAGACAAAATTAATGTTATCTATAACGGTATAAATTACAGGGATTTTGACGGCTGGATAGACCCGGGCGCCGTAAAAAGGATGTACGGAATAGGGCCTATGGACCCCATGGTTTTATTTGTGGGAAGAATAGTTTATCAGAAAGGTACAGACCTTTTAATTGAAGCAATCCCGAGTATCCTGAAATTTCATGGGAACGCGAAGTTTATATTTGTGGGTGACGGGGAAATGCGGCACCAGGTTGAGTCAAGGGCGCATCATCTGGGAGTAGCCCACGCGACAAGGTTTTTGGGGCACGCGAACGGATATAAATTAATAGACCTTTATAAGGCTTGTGATTGTGTGTGTATCCCAAGCCGTAATGAACCGTTCGGGATAGTCCTCCTTGAGGCGTGGAGCGCGGGAAAACCGGCAGTCGCTAGCGTAAACGGCGGGCCGGGAGAAATAATATGGCATGATGTTAACGGATTAAAAATTAATGACAATGTCGATTCCGTGGCATGGGGAATAGGCACGCTGTTTTCTGATTTTGAACACGCCAGATGGATGGGACGAAACGGCCGTATAGCGGTTGAGACTGCCTTTTCGTGGGATGTAATTGCCGATGTTACGCTTTCTGTTTATGAGAATTAGTTCTCTGGTATTGCATCGGAATTTATTAAACAGAGCACTAACGGGATATATATATGCAGAAAAAAAATTTTGTTGAAGACCTTAACCTGCCTTCACATTATAATAATACAAGCCTTACTCTTATCGCAAGAGATCCATACTGGGTATTTGCCCATTGGAAAATAGCCCCTTATGACCTTGAAAAACTTAAAGGAAATATAGGTGAAAAATTATTTAAAAAATCATCTTTTATAATAAGGATGCACGATGTTACATCCGTTGATTTTAACGGAAAAAACGCGAATTCATCATTTGACATTGATATAGCTCTCCACGCGAACAAAAAGTATATTAACCTGCCCTGTGACAATGTCAATTATTGCGCTGAATTGGGAATAAATGCCCCGGGCGGTAAATTTTTACCGATTGCAACGTCGAATTTTGCAACCACCCCGCGCCTTAGTCCGTCACCAAGGTCTGATGTAATATGGATGGACCCGGGAGGCAAAAAAAGACGGCCGTTTGTGGCTTTGAAAAAAGAAGAAAAAAATAAACAGCTTTTTCTGAAAAAAGAAAAATATCACGGTAAAAAAATTGAGGACCTGCCGAGAAAAGCGAAAAGAATGTTTCTTACGGAAGATGATATCCGGGCATATTATTCAAGGATCATGCCTTTATATAAAAAGGGGCTTAAAGAAACAGCAAAGATATCCGCTAAAAAGGACGGAAACAACCGTAAAAATAATCACCCTGTGAACGGCGCCATTTTAAATAATATTTTTTTAAATGAAGGGTTTAATAATAATTTTTTAGGTTCGTCGGCAATTGGCTCGAGTGAACAAAAAATCGGGGGCGCGAGCGAAAGACAGGGAAAAGGGAGAAAATTCTTTTTTGAGATAGGGACGGAATTAATAGTTTACGGGCGCACCGAACCAAGTGCGGAAGTAAGGCTTAATGATAAAAAAATTGAACTTCGCAGTGACGGAACTTTTAACCTGCGTTTTGCGCTTCCGGACGGCAGGATACCGCTTGATTTTATCGCTATGTCCAATGATAAAGTTGATAAACGGACTATTACAACTTCAGCCGAACGCGCAAGAACAAAATCACGCTAAAATTATGAAACGAAAAACCATTACTTTATTAATTTTACTGATTTTTATATCACATACAAAAATCTTAGGTGTTGAAGAGACCGGGTTTTCCCAAGCAAGAAAAGAAATGGTGGAAACACAGATAAGGGCCATGGGAGTAAAGGATGAACGTGTCCTTGAAGCAATGTTGAAAGTCAGGAGGCATTTATTTGTGCCAAAGACATACCAAAACAGTGCTTATATAGACAGCCCGCTGCCTATCGGCGAAGGCCAGACAATTTCCCAGCCGTACATTGTCGCATTAATGACTGAGCTCTTGGAATTAAAAGGTGACGAAAAGGTACTGGAGATAGGAACAGGTTCCGGTTACCAGGCGGCGATTTTGTCTGAATTATGCAAAGAAGTATATACAATAGAAATTATCGAAACACTGGGAAAAAGAGCGGGAAAACTTTTAGAGGATTTAGGATACAAAAATATAAAGGTAAAAATCGGCGATGGTTACAAAGGCTGGCCTGAATACGCGCCGTTTGACGCGGTAATCGTAACGGCAGCTCCTGACCATATCCCGCAGGCTTTAATAGACCAGTTGAAGGAAGGCGGGAGGATGGTTATTCCTGTCGGAGATTATTTTCAGGAGTTGAAGCTGGTAAAAAAGATAAACGGGAAACCGGTCATTGAAAATATTACTGCTGTAAGATTTGTTCCGATGATTAAGGGGACTGAAGAAATAAAGGAAAAAAAATAAGAGTAGACAGGCATGGAGATTTTTAAACTTGACATGCATAAAAAAATAATGGTAAAATAATCGTCTAAATAAAGAAATTTTATACAACTGACGGCTGTTATATATCTTACGGGGTATATAATTTAGGATGGTGCTTACCATCGGGGAGTATGAAATAGATTAAATAATTAGTCGACCGTCTGGGCATTCTATGATGAAATTGAATACTCAGGCGGTTTTTTATTAAAAGAGACTCCGTAATTAGTAAGTGGTAACTGGTTACGAATTATTATTTGGAGGAAAATATGCAGAAAGTAACATTGACAATTGACGGGAAAACTTGTTTTGGCAAAGAAGGCCGGACAGTTTTAGAAGTGGCCTTGGAAAATGGAATCAATATCCCTCATTTATGTTATGATCCCAGATTGGAAGCGTATGGCGGATGCCGGATGTGTCTGGTCGAAATTGAGGGTATGCGGGGGATGGTGACCTCCTGCACGGTAAAAGTTAAAGAAGGAATGAAGGTAGTTACGGACAACGAACTTCTGCATCATCACCGCGTAATGGTTTTGAAGCTTATTTTAGCCAATCATCCTTTTGATTGTATGATATGCAGTAAATCAGGTGACTGCAGTTTACAGGAATTGGCGTATAACCTGGGGATAGAAAACATTGAACCTTTCCAGAAGGAAGAAAGAAATTTTCCTCTTACAGTAGATAATCCGCTGGTGGAATTAGACCGGAATAAGTGTATTCATTGCGGCCGTTGTATCAGGATATGCAATGAAGTTGTCCAGAGAGATGTTTTGAGTTTTGCAAAACGCGGGTTTAACACAGTAGTAACTACGCCAATTTATCGTTCGTTTGAAGAATCGGATTGTGAATTTTGCGGCCAGTGTATTTCATCCTGCCCGACAGGGGCTTTAACGGAAAAGCCAAGTAAAGGTAAAGGAAGAACATGTGATATTAAAAGGGTGAGAACTACGTGCGGATATTGCGGGACAGGATGCAATTTTTATCTTAATGTAAATATTAAGGGAAAAAAAGTGGTTAAGGTTACTTCTTGTTTTGAGGGGCCGGTGAATAACGGGAATCTTTGCGTTAAAGGCAGGTTTGGATATGAATTTATTCATCACCCTGACAGGATTTTGAAACCTATGATAAGGAAAAACAGCGGGTTGCAAGAAGTATCTTATGAAGAAGCTATAAACTATACAGCCGGCAGGTTTTTGGAATTAAAGAAGAAATACGGACCTGACAGCCTTGGCGCTTTTTCTTCTTCCAGATGCACAAATGAGGAAAATTTTTTAGTCGCTAAACTTGCGCGGGCGGTATTCGGGACAAAGAATATTGATAATTGCGCGCGTGTTTGTCACGCGCCTTCGGTAACAGGTTTGTCCGCTTGTTTTGGAAGCGGTGCGGCGACCAATTCCTTTGACCAGATTGAAGGTGCTGACGTTCTTTTCATTACCGGTTCAAATACTACCGAGGCTCACCCGATAGTTGGGCTTAAGGTTAAAAGAGCGTTAAGAAAGGGTGTAAAACTGATTATTGCTGACCCAAGGAAAATCGAACTTGTGAAACGCGCGGATATCTGGCTGGATTTGAGACCAGGGACAAATATCGCGCTTCTTAACGGAATGATGAACGTAATTATTTCCGGGAAACTGCAAAACGATAAATTTATCAGGGATAGGACTGAAGGATACGAGGCATTGAAAGAGACAGTCAAAAAGTATACCCCTCAATATGTGGAGAAAATTACAGGCGTGGATAGAAATAAAATTATTGAAGCTGCAAAATTGTATGCTAAAGCTCCTAAATCAATGATTCTTTACAGCCTTGGAATGACGGAACATGTTACAGGTACCTACAATGTAATGTCAATGGGAAACCTGGCCATGCTCTGCGGCCATGTGGGGCGCGAATCTACAGGTGTTAACCCGCTTCGCGGACAGAACAATGTACAGGGAGCCTGTGATATGGGAGCGCTTCCAAATGTGTTTTCCGGGTATCAGTCTGTGGAAGACCCGGTTGTCCGGTCGAAATTTGAAAAAATCTGGGGTGTGTCTCTTCCTGATAAAAAAGGTTTGCAGTCAACAAAAATGATTGAGGCGGCCCACGAAGGAAAACTTAAAGGCCTGTTTATTTTAGGTGAAGACCCGTGCCATACCGATCCCAATATGAATCTTGTAAGAAAATCGCTGGAAAATCTTGAGTTTTTAGTTGTCCAGGAATTATTTCCGACAAAAACCACTGAAATTGCCGATGTGGTTTTGCCCGCGGCCAGTTTCGCGGAATGCAACGGGACATTTACAAACGGTGAAAGAAGGATTCAATTGGTTCGAAGGGCGATACCGCCGCTCTGCGGCAGGGAAAACTGGCAGACGATTTGTGATCTTTCAACAGCGATGGGTTATCCGATGCATTATAACCATCCGTCGGAAATTATGGAAGAGGTTGCCTTTTTAAGTCCGATATTTGCGGGGGTGACTTATGAGCGCCTCGCAGACAAAGGACTGCAGTGGCCTATTCCTGACAGGAAACACATGGGGACATGTACAATGTATGAAAAGGCTTTCAATTTCCCTGCAGGGTTGGGAAAATTTAACGCGATTCAACATAAAGATCCGGCTGAGATGCCGGATAAAAAATATCCTTATGTTTTAATAACAGGAAGAAGGCGTGAGCATTACAACAATGGTTCAATGTCCCGCCGGAATAAAGGTATTTTTGAACTCTGGCCGGAAGAGACGCTGGAAATTAATCCGGAGGATGCCGAAAAACTGAAGATATCCGACGGGGAATACATTAATTTAATTTCACGGCGCGGAAAAGTTAAAATCAAGGCGTCTATAACAGAGAGGGCAAAGGAAGGCAGATTTTTTACGTCCTTCCATTTTATAGATACACTTACAAATACAGTAACAAATTCGGTTTTTGACCCGCTCGCGGGAACACCGGAATATAAGGCGTGCGCGGTGAAAGTGGAAAAAATATAATCAGGGTCAAGTAGCAAAGGGTTTTTTTATTCTTGACCCATGACCCTTGACCCTCTTTTGGGGATTTGCCAAAAAAATGCTGGAAAAGAATAGTCGTTTTCGTGAAATAGACGATCAATTGCTAAAAGACGCGGAGCATTTCCACGGCCGGCTGGCGCCGGGCCTTTATCTCGGCTTTTTAATGGTTGAAAAAGTGCTTAAGGAACTTGGCAATTGTGAAATGATTGACGCGGCTGCCGAGAGTGTTAAATGTCTTCCTGATTCTATACAATTAATGACACCCTGCACAGTGGGAAACGGATGGCTGAAAGTTTTTGATTATGGGAATTTCGCGATAACCCTTTATGATAAGAAATCAAAAGAGGGAGTAAGGGTTAAAGTGGATTTGGATAAAATACCAAGAGGCACACTTTTTTATAAATGGATTACGCGGGAGATAGAAGAAAAAGAAAGCGACAGCAAAGTTGTTATTGAAGATATTAAAAAATTAAAAGGCAGGATTTTTTCCTTAAAGCGGGTTAAGGTTCAGATTGAGAAAGAAAAACATCTTCCTTTGATGAATTGCAAAAAATGCGGCGAGTCTTTCCCTGTCAAAAATAACGCTGGCGGGTTGTGCATGATTTGTCAGGGGAAGGGGTACTGGAATGAAATTCAAAATGCAAAAATCAAAATTGATGAGTGGTAATGGACAGGGCAATAAAATTATATAGAATTTTTTCTTTTAAAGAAAATAGCAGAAGGGAAACAAAAGACACAATAGTTAAAGAAGAACCACTGGGTATTTTAATAAACAGTGAGCCTTACGCGGTGTTAATGAGGACCCCGGGATTTGAAGAAGATTTAGCCATGGGCTTTCTTTATAGTGAAGGAATAATCGGACGAAAGGAAGATGTTGAAGTTATACATTATTGTGAAAAGGAAAAAGAGAAAAATACGGTAGTCGTTGTTTTAAAGAACAAAAGGATTTTGAAGAACAAAAAGCGGGCTTTTGAAGTCAGGTCAAGCTGCGGGATATGCGGCGAGGATGTTATTTGCGGTTTAGAAAAAGTTTTAAAAAAAGTCCCGTCAAGCGCGGTATTTTCGAATAAAAAATTATACGGCCTTGATAAAAAAATATTTGACTCGCAAAAGATATTCAGATTGACCGGCGGGACCCATGCCGCGGCGTTATTTAACAAAAACGGCAGAATGCTGTTTCTAAGAGAGGATATCGGAAGGCATAACGCGTTAGATAAAATCGCGGGTTTTATAATTAAAAAGAACATCAACTGCGGTGATAAAATTGTTTTTTTGAGCGGGCGGACAAGTTATGAAATGGTTCTTAAGGCAATACGTTTAGGTGTGCCGGTTGTGGCCTCCATTTCAGGGTCAACAAGTTTGGCGGTAAACTTAAGCGAAAAGTTCGATTTAACGTTAATTGGTTTCCTCCGCGGCGATAAAATGAATATTTATACTCACCCGTGGAGAATAAAATAACGGTTTAAACTGTTTAAACCGTTTGAACTGTTTGAACAGTTATTTGAAAATGGAGGTTTAATGAAAGAAGGTAAAAAAACAGAAAGTAAAAATTATAAGGACAGACTCAAGGTAAAATCCAACTGTGAAACAAGCTGTAAAGCAAAAGAGGTTATAGAAAAATTTCCTCACAAAGGGAAAAAGTATATAATCCCGCTGCTGCAGAAAGTCCAGGAAATAGAAGGATATATCGGTGAATCAGCCATGGATATGGTATCGGAAAAACTTAATGTCCCAATGAGCCAGATTTACGGTGTGGTTACTTTTTATTCTCTTTTCAGGCTGCAGCCCCTGGGAAAATACCATCTTAAACCGTGCCAGGGAACAGCGTGTCATGTCAGGGGTTCAAAAAGAATACTGAACGCGATAAAGAATAAACTGGAAATCCGTGATATTGACACCACGCTTGATAATAAGTTTACATTAACTCCTGTTGCGTGCCTTGGGACCTGCGGATTGGCCCCGGTTATGATGATAGGGGATACGGTGTACGGCAATCTGAACGAGGAAAAAGTGGGAAAGATAATAGATAAACTGAAATTTTGAGACCATAGTTTAAATTTACACGAGGAGAACAATGATGAAAAAAAGAGGTAAGGTTTACATCGGTATGGCCACATGCGGCCTTGCAGCCGGGGCAAAAGATGTCTATGATACTTTTATTTCCGAATTAGGGAAAGAAACAAAAAATATTGAGATTATATCGACAGCCTGTATAGGGATGTGTTCCCGCGAGGTGCTTGTGGATGTAGAATTGGAAGGGAAGGCCCGTGTTACATATGAAAAGGTAAAACCGGATATGGTCAGAAAAATCATTGCAGAACATATCAAAGAGAATAAACCCGTTAAAGAATGGATTTTCGGCCAGATGGAGGGAAAAAAAGGTTATCCTGATATCAATTATTATAAGGACCTGCCTATGTTTAAACATCAGGTACGGGTAGTTTTGCGAAATTGCGGTTTTATTGACCCTGATAAAATTGATGATTATATTAAAGCCGGCGGTTATAAAGCTCTCAAAAAAGCTTTAAAAATGAAACCCTCAGAAGTGATAGATGAAATTAAAAAGTCGGGACTCAGGGGAAGGGGTGGTGCAGGATTCCCCACTGGAATTAAATGGGAGTTATGTTCTAAATCTGTTTCTTCCCAAAAATATTTTATTTGCAACGCGGATGAAGGAGACCCGGGCGCGTTTATGGACAGAAGCACTTTGGAAGGAGACCCGCACGCGGTTATTGAGGGCATGATAATCGGGGGTTATGCGATTGGCGCAGGCAAGGGCTATATATACTGCAGGGCGGAGTATCCGTTAGCCCTGAAACGGCTGGATAAAGCGTTAGCCCAGGCACGGGAAAAAGGTTTTCTGGGGAAGAAAATATTTGGCGGTAAATTTGATTTTGATATTGAAGTAAAAGAGGGCGCCGGGGCGTTTGTATGCGGAGAAGAGACGGCGCTGATGGCCTCTATTGAGGGTGAACGCGGTATGCCAAGACCGAGGCCTCCGTACCCTGCTCAATCAGGCCTGTGGGGGAAACCGACAAATATCAATAACGTTGAAACATTGGCTAACGTTCCGTTTATTATCAATGCGGGTGCGGAGAAATTTGCCGCGCTGGGGACGGAAAAAAGCAAAGGGACTAAAGTATTTGCTATTACAGGGAAAGTGAAAGATTCCGGTTTGATAGAGGTCCCTATGGGTATCACAATCAATGACATGGTTTATAAAGCTGCCGGAGGTATGATTAGCAGGAAAAAGTTTAAAGGTATCCAGATTGGCGGGCCGTCGGGCGGATGTGTTCCCGCGTCTTTAGGGGATACAAAAGTTGATTATGAATCTTTGGTTTCTGTCGGGGCCATTATGGGTTCCGGGGGCGCTGTTGTGCTGGACGAAGGGACCTGTATGGTCGATATGGCAAGATTTTTTCTGGAATTTACAGCGAATGAATCCTGCGGGAAATGTTCTCCCTGCCGTTTGGGAATACGCCAGTTATTGCATGTTATCAATCGTATCTGCGCCGGTAAAGGGGAAATTTCGGACAAGGCAAATTTAGTCAAAATGGCTGAAACTATTAAGAGCTGTTCTCTTTGCGGGCTGGGGCATACCGCGCCAAATCCTGTAATGAGCACGCTGAGGTATTTTGATAAAGAATATGATGAGCATATTTTAGAGAAAAAATGCAAAGCTGGAACGTGTGTTGATCTTTTAAAGTTTGAAGTAGATGAATCCCGGTGCAAAAAATGCGGTATTTGCGTTAGCGCCTGTACTGTTAACGCGATACAGGGCGGGGCAAAAAGTATTGCGAATATAATAAAGGAAAAATGCGTAAAATGCCGTAAATGCATCGAGGCCTGCCCGTTCTGCGCGATTTATTAAAATGATTTATTATGGTAAAATACAGGGAGAATGATAAACTGGTCGTTCTCCCTGTTTATTTTGGGATTAAAATTTCAATGGAAAATTTGGAGAAATAAAATATGAACCAGGCGTTTAAAATTATATATGAAGATGATGTTTTGCTTGTGGTTGATAAATCCGCGGGTCTGCTGGTGGTCCCCACGCCGAAGGATGAGAAACACACGCTGGTTAATTTGGTTAACCAGGCGTTAAAAACAAAAGGCCCCGGTCCGAACGCGTATCCCGCGCACCGGCTTGACAGGGACACTTCAGGATTGGTTTTGTTTGCCAAGGGCCGGGCCGCGCTCGCGAATCTGACTGAACAGTTTAAAAAGAAAATTGTTCAAAAGTCTTATCTTGCTATAGTTAACGGCCGCGTTAAAAATCAAAAAGGAGAGATAAACATCCTTTTGGCGACCGACAGAAAAACCTACGCGGTATATCCTACCGGGGACAAAAAAATCGGACAGCCTTCATTAACACATTTCAGAGTTTTAAATTATTTAAAAGGTGCGACTTTACTCGAAGTTGAGCCTAAGACAGGCCGTACCAACCAGATAAGGGTCCATCTGGCGTTTATTGGCCACCCGCTTGTGGGAGAACGCAAATACGCGATTGCCAAAGATCTCCCGACAAAATTCCGGAGGACCGCGCTTCACGCGGAAAAAATTTCATTTCGCCATCCCGCAACAGGGAAAATGATGTTTTTTAAAGCACCACTGCCGGAGGATATGAAAAATTTCATACAAGCCCGCCAGATACAGGGTTGTAATAACAGGAACTAATCCAATTAAATGGAATTCAGATGAGGATAATCCCATAAATGCGAAATATTAATAAAATATCAAATTTCATATTATTTTTCATAATATTTCTGTTTTTAACAACATTTTCTTTTGCTGAAGAAAGGCTTTTGGTCTTCGCGGGTAGCGCTTCGAAGCCCGTTCTGGAAGAGATTAACCGGAATTTTGAGGATGAATATAAGGTGAAAATTGAAATAAATTTCGGCGGGTCGGGGGCCGTCCTTTCACAAATGAAACTGGCGAAAAAAGGGGATGTTTATATTCCCGGCTCATCCGATTTTATGGAAAAGGCGAAAAAAGATAACATCATTCTGCCTGAAACAGAAGAGATTATAGCATATTTAATCCCTTCCATCTGTGTCCGTGCAGGTAATCCGATGGAAATAACAGGAATTGAATCTGTCGCCCAAAAGGATGTCCGTCTGGGTATCGGCGCGGCCCGGACGGTATGTGTGGGATTATACGCTGTTGAGATAATAGAGAGAAGCGGCTTGAAAGATAAAATAATCCCGAAGATTATCACCAACGCGCAGAGTTGTGAAAATACCGCTTTGCTTCTTATGATGAAAAATATTGACGCGGTTTTCGGATGGAGTGTTTTTGAAAACTGGTCACCGGATAAAATAAAATCAATTCCAATTGAATCAAAATATTTAAAACGGGTCGGTTATATCCCTGCGGCTGTTTCAGTTTATTGCAAAAATAAAGAATTGGCCTTAAAATATATTCAATATCTAAAAAAACCATTGGGGCAAGATGTTTTCAAAAAAAACGGCTATTTAACCGATATTGATGAAGTTAAAAGAATCTATCCCGGGGCAGAAATAGGCGGAGAATATTCACTGCCGGAAGGATGGTAGGATTGCAGGGGTATGGTTTAGATATATTGCTTAAAGTATGGTTAAATTGAAGGTATTATTTTTTACGGATATCGTAACAGAACTTTGACAGTTAAACCCTAAAAAATCGCAAAAGAAGCGAAAAGAACCGCATAGAAATAAGGGGCGGTTCTTTTTTTTGGCCAAAGTGTAGTGCCATGTTTGATTAAAAATAATTAAAAT
>JBFMCF010000069.1 GCA_040754625.1 bacterium
CTCAGCGTATTGGCTATCAGGTTGCTTAATTTTTGAGATTGTTCGATTATTACTTCGGTATATTTTTTACAGGAGTTATCTTTCCCGGTATTTTCGTTAAGTATGTCCGATATTGATAAGATTACCTGGACAGGATTCTTAATCTCATGCGCTATGGTTGCGATGATTTCGCCCAGTTCCGCGAGCTGGCGGGATTGCTTAAGCTGGTTTTCCATTTCTTTTTCAATAGTCAGGTCCGTAAACACACACAGGCTGCCGATATTATTTCCTTCATAATCCCTGAGCACTGAATTCCTGATTTCAAGCGGGACATAGCGCCCGTTTTTAATTTCAAGGGACATTTCCCTTTTAACTTCTTTTTCCCCCCTGGTGAAAAATATGTCTTCACCCAGTTTTTTAATTACAGGAATTGAAAGTATGGGTTTTCCCTCGAGTTCTCCGGAATCTAATTCCAGGATTTTTTCCGCGGTCCTGTTGAATTTAGTGATAATGCCGTTTTTATCAATTACAATCAGGCCGTTTGTCGTTGACTGGAGGATGTGATTGTAATATTCATTCATGTTTTTTAACCTGTCATTGGTTTCTGTAAGGGCATGGGTGGCTTTATTGATTTCATTTTCCAGGTATTCCTTTTCGCGTTCGGACTGCACAAGCAATGTTTGTTTCTTTTGCACTTCCTGGGACTGGAAGCTGCTGGAAAGAGCTATTATGTAAAAAAAAGGGAAACGTATAAGAAAACCGGGATTAATCAGGTATTGAATTGAACCGCTGCTCTTGAATACCATAAACCCGTAAACTATACAGGCAGCGGTGGCCACAAATAAAGTTGCATTTGTATTTTGCCCTATAGCCGCCATCAGGATTGCCAGAAAATAAATTAGATAAAAATCACTGTCCATTCCGCCTGTATAATAAATTGCCAGTGAAGCAAATAAGGTGTCACTTATAAAAATCGCGTAATTTAACCAGGGTTTTTCAAATGTCGAGTCTTTTATAAAATTAAATAGGAAACCGCTCAGACTGTACGCGAAAAAAATTATGGTTATAAAAGGCGAATCAAAAATTATCTTTTGGTTTTGAACGAAAAGCAAAAGGACCACAAAAACTATCATCCAGCGCAGGAGGATAAATATTGTTTTTTTTGTATAGGTTGTGCTTATCTGCATGATTTTTATCATATCGGCAAAACCAGTTAAAAAGATAATCAGAGATCAAATATTTTTCCCGGGTTTAAGATATTTTTCGGGTCAAAACTTTTTTTAATGTTTTTTAATACATTTAAAGCGGGCTGTTTTATATTTAAAAGCAAATAAGGTTTTTTATAAAGCCCTATTCCATGTTCACCCGATATACTGCCGCCCAGGGAAACTACATTGATAAATATTTCGTCCAGGATTTTTGGATGTATTTCGTCCCATTTTCCATCATCAATATTTTTTTTCAGGATATTCAGATGGATATTTCCGTCCCCCGCGTGGCCGAAACAGATAATTTCCACACCATATTTTTTAGATATCTCTTTTACTTTTTTTAACATATTTGGTATTTTAATCCTGGGAACAACAGTGTCTTCAACATCAATGACCGCGCTTTCAGCCTTGAGGCTGTCGAATAGCCGCCTTCTTGCCTCCCATAAACGTTCCTGTTCGGAAGGGCTTTCCGCCAAAAGCACATCCACCGCGCCGTTTTCAATAAAGATATTGCCAAGAATTTCATATTGAGATGACAAATCGTCCTTTTTCATTCCATCCAGCTCTACAATTAAATAAGCTTCGGCTTTTGGATATGGGAATTTTTTCTGCAGGAATTTTTCTGAATACAGGAATCCGTCTTTTTCAACAAATTCAATGGCAGACGGGATTATCTTTGACTTTAATACTTCCGAAACGCATGCAGACGCTTTTTCCATATCATTAAACGGGACCATTAAAGCGACACGCTCTTTTGGCATGGAAAGGAGCTTCAGCGTAATTTTTGTTATAATACCGAGTGTGCCCTCTGAGCCGGTCAGGATCCCGATTAAATCATAGCCTGCGACATTTTTTATTAATTTCCCGCCAAGTGAAATTATTTCACCGTTAGGCAAAACAGCTTCCAGCCCGCAAACGTAATCGCGGGTAATACCGTATTTTACCGCCCGCGGGCCGCCGGCATTTTCGGCTATGTTTCCTCCGATACTGCAGCTGTCCAGACTTGCGGGGTCAACAGGATAAAACAAGCCTTCTTTTTGGACTGCCTTGTGCAAATCCCCGGTTATAACGCCCGGTTCAGTTATAACCATAAGGTTACCGGAATCAATATCGAGAATGCGCTTTATTTTTTCCATGCTGAGGACAATGCCGCCTTGTAAAGGTACCGCCCCCCCGGTCAAACCTGTGCCCAATCCGCGCGGAGTAACCGGAAATTTTTCCTCATTGGCCAGGACAAGTATTTTTGAGATTTCTTCTTTTGAAGAAGGTGTCACAACAGCATCAGGGAAGTACTTCTTCTCCTGTATTTCATCGTGGCTGTAATTTTCCAGTTCTTCTTTTTTCAAAAGAACATTTTCTCCACCGCATATATTTTGCAGTTTTTGTATAATTTTTTCATTCATGGACACCATTTTATCATATTATGGCCAATAAACGCTTTTAAAAATAATCGACAAATATAAAAAAAGGGTATAAAATTAATGCGGATAAGAAAGGAATATCAACATGCTGCGGGCAGGATCCCAAATATTAAAAATTAACACCCCGGGAAAATATTTAAAATTGGTTTTACTGGTACTAATTATCCTAACCGGAAAAGCGCAGGCAGAGGAAAAATATGTTTACAAGGATATAGTTACAGTAAAATGGGGTTCAAAAACCGGAGAAATAGGCAAGGGCTTCGATGACTTGCAGAGCCTTCCTTATCTTATAAAAGCGAATGCGAATAATCAAAAAATATATTTATATGACAATATAAATTCAAAAATAGAATCATTTGACTATAACGGCAACCATTTATGTTCGTTTCCGACTGATATAGAACAAGGGAATACCATATTTTTTGACGGTGAAAACAATGCTATTTTAATAAAATCGGATTTCGTCGGCCCCAAAATAGATATGAGAAGGTATGGTTCGAAAGGGGAATTGTTAAACAAATTTGATTTGACTCCGGAAAATTTAAACACAGTTGAATATGGCCATTTTTTTATAATCAACCAGACCTTGTTGATTTTCCCAAACCTTGATAATAATAAAAAATTTTGGTCTTTAAATATGGGGACAGGCAAAATTACCTATGATGTTGAAGCCACGTGCATAACATCAATAAAAGGGTTAAAAAAAATTTTTATAAAAAGAGAGGAATTAACAGATAAGGAAAATAATAAGTATAAATATTATATTGAAATAAAAGATGAAAATGATAAAGTTTTAAATAGATTTTCGATTGCCGACGATTTGGGACCATATTGTTTATCAGGCGTCGATAAGAATAATTTTGTTTATCTGGTGCATGAGTCAAACGAGACACAGGTTGACCCCAACAGTTTTGAAATAATCGGGCATGAAGTCCGGCTGGCAATTGCAAAATACAGTGAAGAAGGCAGATTAATTTTAAAGCAGGAACTTGCGGAAGATTATGACGCTGATGGTCTGGAAAATAAAAGACATTCATTTATCGATGTAGACATTAACGGCAGTATATTTCAGATTTTAGGGAAAAAAGACGGTGTTCATATATTAAAGTGGGAACAAAAGACGGGCAGTCCCTGAAATATGAAAAAAATAGTTAAAAAAATATTATCGCCGTTTTTTTACCGCTTTCACTCCAGGAACACAGGCATTAAAATGGAGATAAAATTCTGGGAAAAATGGTTGTGTGAAAAAGGTGGAAAATGGAGAGAGGATTTCGAATACCGGGTAAATCCCGATTCTTATGTGTCTGGTTTCCATAAAGAGGTTATCGATTTGATCAACAAGGAGGAAATAAATGTTCTCGATATAGGTGCCGGGCCATTGACCGCGATAGGGAAGAAGCATCTTTTAAAAAAAATCAATATAACCGCCGTTGACCCCCTTGCCGGGGACTACAATTTGATTCTGAAAAGATATAAAATAGAGCCTCCCGTAAGGACCTTGAATGTTTCTGCCGAAGAGATTACAGTTATATTCCGCGGAAGAAAATTTGACTGGATTAATGCCCAAAATTCGCTGGATCATACAGCCGACCCCATAAGTGTAATTAACCAAATACCCGCTCTTTTATCGGATAACGGGGTATTGTCATTGTTCCATGAAATTAACGAGGGATTGGAAGAGGGCTATCGCGGATTTCATAAATGGAATTTTGCGCCGTCTGATGGAGGATTTACGGTGTGGAACCCTCAAAAGAAGGAAGTTTTCAATGACGGTGATAAGGGCTTGAAAATTTCAACAAGAGTAATGGAAGGGAATTTATTGTGCATTATTAAAAAAATTCAGCCGTAGATTTACTTCTCCAGATAAATATCTTCCTTTGCGTCAAGGGAAGATACACAGAGATGGGATGAATCGTTGATGCCGGTAATGTATAATTTTTTGTTGTAACCCTGGATGTAAGTTATGCCTGTGTTCGTGAGGGACATTCTTGTGATAAGTTTGTTGAAATTGCCTTTTAAAATATGGCAGATAATCGCGGTGATAGTTCCCGCATGGGCTACGATGATAATATTGTCGTCGTCTGAATGATTTTTAAGAATGTTCCTGAAAG
This sequence comes from bacterium, assembly GCA_040754625.1. Taxonomy (NCBI): domain Bacteria; species bacterium. The sequence continues at coordinate 4,723 of JBFMCF010000069.1, forward strand.
TCCCGCTTACCCTTTTCCTGAATTCCGGTATATGTTCAGCGCCCGGGATAAGGGTTTTTGTGGGGTTTTTCCGCCATTTTTCATACCCGCTGTTATATTCCCTGTTTACTTCTTCAGGGGTTTTACCCTCCCATTCACCAAGGAAGATTTCAGCGAGGTCTTTATGGAATGAAATAGGCAGGCCAAGGTCCTTGGAAAGGACCTCTGCGGTCTGTTTAGCGCGCATGAGTTCAGAGGTATATAAAAAATTAAATTTTTCTTTTGTCAGGCTTTTAGCCAGAAGTTCAACCTGGTCAACACCGGTCTTTGAAAGAGGCGGGTCGCTTTGACCCTGGATTACATTCCTGCCGTTTAAAACTGATTCACCGTGGCGGATAAGATAAATTTTCATAATTGAATTGCTTTTGTTTTAAATAAACATTATAATTTATTTTTAAAGAAAAATCCATTACTTTAATCAAATTAACGGGAGCTGATTATGCCTGAAAAAAAACAGATAACGGGAGAAGAAATGAAAAGGATGGTTCTGGAAATGAACCGCCCGGAGAATAAAGAAATAAAACATAATTATGTGCGGAAAATGTTTAATACTATCGCGCCGAGTTATGACCTGATGAATACGGTTTCATCTTTCGGGATTCATTACATGTGGAGGAACAAGGCCGTAAGGCTTGCCGGGGTCAAGTCCGGGTACAATGTTTTGGATGTCTGCTGCGGGACCGGAGATTTCAGCATAGCGTCTGCAAAAGCGGTGGGTTCAGCGGGAAAAGTTACCGGCCTTGATTTTTCTTCAGGAATGCTCAAACAGGCGAAAGAAAAAATAAAAGGCAGGCCGTTTGAAAATAATATAAGCTTCCAGGAAGGAGACGCCGAAAAACTGCCGTTCCCCGACAATAAATTTGATGTGGCCACGGTCGGGTGCGGCATCCGGAATTTGACAAGCCTGGAACAGGGATTTTCCGAGATGAGGCGCGTAGTAAAACCCGGCGGAAGGGTTGTCTGCCTTGATTTGGGAAGGCCCGTGATTCCCATATTCCAGCATATATACATTTTTTATTTTTTTAAGGTAGTGCCTTTTCTGGGCCAGATTGTCAGCAACCAGAGAGAGGCATACACTTATCTCCCGCATTCGCTCCATAGTTTTCCCGGCCAGGAAGAACTCAAAAAGATCATGGAAAAAGTCGGATTAAAAGACGTCCGTTACTGGAACCTTTTCGGTGGCGCCATGGCGATACATATCGGGATTAAGAGCCTCTAAATAAACTTTATTAATTCCTTTTTTAAGAAGTTAAACGCCTCGCCCACATCATCAAAAAAATTAATGAGTTTCAGGTCATTCCTGCTTATAGTTTTATATTTTATCATTTCATCGAAATTTATTATTTTTTTCCAGTAATCGGTTCCGAACAAAATTACCGGCAGTTTCTTCTGGATTTTACGGGTCTGGATTAACGTGAGGATTTCAGATAATTCATCAAGCGTGCCGAACCCGCCGGGGAAAACGATCAACGCCTTGGCCATATAGGCAAACCAGAATTTACGAATAAAAAAATAGTGAAATTCGAACGCCAGGTCATCGGTTATGAAATTATTCATGACCTGTTCGAACGGCAGGCTTATATTAAATCCTATTGATTTTCCTCCCGCTTCGTATGCCCCTTGGTTTACGGCCGCCATTATACCGCCGCCGCCGCCCGTGCACATTAAAAGTTTACTTTTGCCTTTTGTAGTTTGTTTTGCCCACTGGGTCAGTTTATAAGACAGGGAACGGGCTTTTTCATAATACTGGGACATATATAAATCAGTTTTAGCGGATTCAAAGTCTTCCAGGGATTTTTTAGTATGGTTAGTTTCAGCCTCAAAAAGCTTCCGCATTTTTTCAAAATTACTTTTAGCGGCAAATTTCGATTTAATCCGCGCGGAACCAAAAAATACTATGGTGTTTTCAATATTATATTTTTTAAACCTTGTTTTTGGCTCGATAAGTTCACATAATACTCTTATGATCCTCGCATCGTGGCTTTGTAAAAAATCAAGATTTTTGTATGCCTTTATTGCTGTTTTTTTCATTTTTTACTGCCTTTCTTTTTTTCACCCCTAGGGGTTAAATTTATTCCCTTGCAATTTTTCTGAAAATAGAATATCATATATTACTATATCGTTTTTCTCTTGTGTCAACTTTAGGATAGGGACGAATGGAATATATATGTGTATTTCTTCAAATTTAAACCCAAAACAGAGAGAAGCTGTTGAATATTCAGAAGGCCCGCTTCTGATTTTAGCCGGGGCCGGGAGCGGGAAGACGAGGACCATAACCCACCGTATTGCCCACCTTATTGACGAAAAAGGTTACCATCCTTCCCAGTTATTCGCCGCGACATTTACTAATAAGGCAGCCGATGAAATGAAAGACAGGATATATACTCTTGTGGAAAAAGATATTAATGGTCTATGGATCGGCACTTTTCATTCTACCTGCGTAAGGATTCTCAGGAATTACCTGAAAGAAAAAAATAAATCAAGTTATTTTGTCATATACAGCGCAAGCGACCAATTTCATCTAATCAGGGAATGCATGAAGGAGTTAACTATAGATGAAAAGCGGTTTAACCCGGCCACCTTTGTGTCTAAAATATCACAGGCGAAAAATAAACTTATAGGTGTTGAAGAGTATAATCAGAATGTCAGTGATTACCTTGAAGGGACAATCGGCAGGGTCTATAAACTTTACCAGGAAAAACTAAGGGAAAATAACGCGTTTGATTTTGATGATTTGATTATGGAAACAGTCCTTCTCCTGGAAAATGACCGCGCGGCAAGAGCATATTACCAGGAAAAATTTTCTCATGTTTTGGTGGATGAATACCAGGATACAAACAGGGCGCAGTACCAGTTTATCAGGCTTATTACTCCAAAAGATAAAAATATATGTGTTGTCGGGGACGAAGACCAGTCTATTTACCAGTGGAGGGGAGCGGACATTAACAATATATTGGATTTTGAGAAAGATTTTCAAAATGTAAAAGTAATCCGGCTTGAGGAAAATTACCGGTCAACCCAGACCATTCTTAACGCGGCAAATGTTTTAGTTAAAAATAATCATGAAAGAAAAGGTAAAACCCTTTGGACAAAAAATAAAAAGGGAGAAAAGATAAATTATTATTTACTGGAGACGGAACAAAAAGAGGCCGAATTCATAGTCCAGAGGATAGTCGAATTCCACAAAGATCAAAAAGTCCCTTATTCACATTTTTCTGTATTTTACAGGACGCATGTCCAATCGCGGGTTATAGAAGACGCACTGCGGCGCAACAATATTTTTTATAGTATTGTCGGCGGGGTAAGATTTTACGAACGGAAGGAAATCAAAGATATTATTGCGTATCTCAGGGTGATATTTAACCCGCATGATACTATCAGCCTGAAAAGGATAATAAATGTTCCACGGAGAGGAATAGGGGAAACTACAATTGAAGAAATTCATAAATTTTTAAAAGATAAAAAAATAAGTTTATACGACGCACTTATAAAAAGCAATGAAGTTTCAAGTATTTCAAACCGGACAAGAGAAAAACTAAAGGAGTTTATTTCCTTGATAGGAGAAATGCAGGGACTAAAAAATGAATGCCCGTCAAGGATATTGTCAGAGCTTTTAGATTTGACTCAATACGAAGAAAAAGTTATCCAGGCAGACACTATTTACAGTGAAGAAAGGGAAGAAAGCATGGAAGAATTTTCCTCCGCTGTCAGGCAATATGAGGAGAAAAACCCGGATGGTTTTCTTGGCGGATTTTTGCAGGAAATCTCCCTGGTTACGGACATAGATACATGGAATAAAAATAAGGATTCTGTGACTTTGATGACTTTTCATAACGCAAAAGGTTTGGAATTCCCGGTAGTTTTCATGACGGGAATGGAAGAGGGGATTTTTCCCCATTTTAGTTCTTTCGCGAGCGAAAAAGAATTGGAAGAAGAAAGGCGGCTTTGTTATGTAGGAATAACAAGGGCCAGGGAGTCGCTTTATTTGACCGCGGTTAAAAGGCGGTATCTGCATGGGACAGAGGTAATGAATCCTCCGTCAAGATTCATTAAAGAAATCCCTAATGACCTGATAAATTTTGAAAAAAGTTTTTCCGGCAATGAAAGCAAAACCGTACCTGAAATACGGGTAATTTGCGGGTATAAAACGGGGGATATTGTGGAACATTCTAAATGGGGAAAAGGATTTATAAAAGATATTAAGGGTGATGGTAATGATGCCAGGGCAAATATATTTTTTAACAGTGCCGGGGAAAAAATTTTATTATTAAAACTCGCACCGATAAAAAAATTGAGGGAAAAAGATGAGTGTTAACAAAGAAATAGTGCAAAAAATAGCAAGACTCGCAAACATCTATTTTAAAGAAGAGGAATTGGAAATATCTACTAAAGAATTAAACCAGATACTTAATTATGTCGAGAAATTGTCTTCTCTGGATACGAGCGCCATTAATCCCACATTTCAGGTTACCCCTATAGAAAATATCTACAGGAATGATATTGCACAGAAATCCCTGGATTTGGAAAATACACTGCCAAATGCACCCGAAAAAGAAGGAGAATTTTTCAAGGTTCCAAAGATAATTGATTAATAACTACTTTTGAGAGGTTTTAGATGAATATCCATTCGTTATCCGTAAAAGAACTGAATAGTAAACTTAATGAAAAAGAGTTGTCCTGCAAAGAAATAGTGGAAAGCTACATTAAGAGGATCCAGGATGTTGACCCAAAGATAAAAGCTTTTTTATATATTAATGAAGATGGCGCGAGAAAAAAGGCCGGAGAAATTGATAAAAAAATTTCTTCGGGCGCGACAATAAAACCCCTGGAGGGAATACCGGTTGCCATAAAAGACAATATGTGCACTGAAGGGATGCTTACCACCTGCGCGTCTAAAATTTTATCTGGTTTTAAACCGCCTTATTCGGCTGATGTCATAAATAGGATAGAGGACGCCGGGATGATAATTATCGGCAAGACCAATATGGATGAGTTTGCCATGGGTTCTTCCACCGAAAATTCAGCGTTTGGGCCTACGCGCAATCCATGGGATTTTGAAAGAGCGCCGGGAGGTTCCAGCGGAGGCAGTGCCGCGGCAGTGGCCGCGGATGAAGCGCCGTTGTCCCTGGGGTCGGATACCGGCGGTTCTATCCGCCAGCCCGCGTCTTTTTGCGGCGTTGTGGGGTTAAAACCTACTTATGGGAGGGTCTCACGCTATGGATTAGTGGCGTTTGCTTCTTCACTTGACCAGATAGGCCCGTTTTCCCGCGAAGTTTATGATAATGCGCTTTTATTCCGGGCGATTTCCGGTTATGCCCCAAAGGATTCAACAAGCGTAAACCTTCCCGTTCCGGATACGGCAGATTATTTAAGGAAAGATATCAAGGGGTTGAGGCTCGGGATTCCGCGGGAATATATTGATCCTGAAATGGATGCTGAGGTAAAAAATAAAATATCGGAGGCAATAAAAAAATTTACTGAATTAGGGGCAGTTATTAAAGAAGTATCACTGCCCCATACGGAATATGCTGTTTCTGTTTATTATTTAATTGCCACCGCGGAAGCATCAGCCAATCTTGCGCGTTATGACGGTGTCCGTTACGGTTTTAGAACAAACAAAGCCGGGAGCCTTTTTGAAATGTACAGCAAAACACGGGGTGAAGGGTTCGGTACTGAGGTCAAACGCCGGATAATGCTCGGGACATACGCGTTAAGCGCGGGATATTATGACGCTTATTACCTGAAAGCTCAAAAGGTGAGGACTTTGATTAAAAAGGATTTTGATGAAGCTTTTAAAATATGCGACGCTGTTATTACCCCGACCGCGCCGACACCCGCTTTTAAAATAGGTGAAAAATCAAAGGATCCTCTGGAAATGTATTTGTCAGATATTTTTACAATTTCCGCGAACCTCGCCGGCATACCCGCCATTTCAATCCCATGCGGATTCAGCCGTGACAATCTTCCTATCGGTTTACAGATATTAGGCAAACCGTTTGACGAAGGTACAATTTTACAAATAGCGTATAATTTTGAACAGGCGACGGGGTATCACTTGAAGAAACCGGATATTTCTTAAAACGCTATCTAAATTTTTCTTGTTACAAACTATAGCGATTTTTACATTTAATATGGTGGTATAACCTCGATATCTTTCATTGGATAATGTTTGGACTGCACCCCTAAAACTGTAATTATATGTTAGACTATTGATAGGACCTAAAGCCCAAAACGGGCAGAAAGGAACCTATCATGAAACCGAAACGAACCTTTACCAACGAATTTAAACGCCAAA
>JBFMCF010000070.1 GCA_040754625.1 bacterium
TTGCTGACGGAATAAAAGAAATATTTGCAAAGTATTCAGGCATAGTTTTCAATAAAACAGGCCAAACAAATAATTTGATTTATCAAACGGCTTTATTTTGACGCTGAAATTTTGGGGATACTTCTCAAGGATTAAATACTTGACATATTCAATAATAGTAGTAACATGTCTATTAATTCACCGTTTTTTAGAACTTTATTCTCCATTTGGATTTAATGAAAAAGTGAAATGAACGCCTATTTTTATATTATTTTAATTGCGCTTGCCGGGATATATTTTTTGGAGACAATTTCTCAATTGTTAAACCTGAACGCCCTGTCGCCTGAACTTCCAATAGAATTTGAGGGTGTTTATGATTCTAGAGAATACAAACGCTCTCAGGAATACACCAGAACCCATACCAAATTTGATATGATTGAGTCCTTTTTTGATTTAATTACTTTACTGGTTTTTTGGTTTTTAGGCGGTTTCAACCGGCTTGATATGTGGCTTAGAGGCGGTAACTATCATCCCATAATAAACGGGCTTTTTTATTTCGGTATATTAATGTTTATTAAATTTGTTTGCTCACTGCCGTTTAATATTTATTCCACATTTGTTATTGAAGAGAAATTTGGATTTAATAAAACAACTGCCAGGACATTCATTGAGGATAATGTTAAAATGATTGTTTTATCAGCGCTGATAGGGGGGCTAATTTTAGCCGGGGTTTTGGCATTTTTTGAATTGGCAGGTTCATTAGCATGGCTGTACGGATGGGCAGCAGCAGATGTATTTATTATTGTCCTTCAATTTGTCGTGCCGACATGGATTATGCCGCTTTTTAATAAATTTACACCGCTTAAAGAAGGCGAGCTGAAATCAGCTATTTTAGATTATGCCGGTTCCGTTAAATTCCCGTTAAAAGGTATTTTCACGATGGATGGTTCTAAGCGTTCGGCAAAATCAAACGCTTTTTTTACAGGGTTTGGCAAGAATAAACGCATTGTACTGTTTGATACTTTAATAGAAAAACACCCTAATAAAGAATTAGTTTCCATTCTGGCGCATGAGATTGGCCATTATAAGAAAAAACACATTATTAAGGGAATGATAATAAATATATTACAAGTGGGGTTATTTTTTTATTTATTGTCTTTTTTCATAAGCAGGGAAGGGATATTTAACGCCTTTTTTATGGAAAACATGTCAATCTATGCCGGATTGCTTTTTTTTGGGATGTTATATACACCTATGTCATTTATTTTATCTGTGTTAACCCAGGTTTTTTCTAGGAGCAATGAATATGAGGCTGACAGGTTTGCCGTTGAAACAACCAATTCCCCGGAATCCTTTGTTGATGCATTAAAAAAATTAGCGGTTACTAATTTAGCCAACCTCACACCGCACCCATTTTATGTTTTTCTGCATTTTTCCCATCCCCCACTTCTCAAGAGGATTGCGCATATTAAGCAAAAATAACATACTCGACAAGCTGTAAAAAATAGTTTAAAATATAAAATTTATAAGAAATATCAATGAAAAAGATTATTATATTTACAATATTTTTTTTATTTACCGCAACAATCGCGAAAACCGAGATAAAGAATAAAATTTTATATAACAACAAGGTTTTTAGCCTGGGCTGTAATTTATTAGAACCTTTATATGTTAAAACCGGCAACAGCGATTGGTGTGAATATGGTACTATCTGGGAAATTAAAGAAGATGCGTTATATCTCCTGGGAATCCGTAATTCAGCTTTTGATTCATCCTTAAGCCGCAAAAAAGCGGATTTGAAAGAACTTTTTGGTGGAAAGTACCGCGATGGAAAAGTCAAAGCCGAGTGGTTTGCAGGGGAATTGCACATACCGGACGGTAAGGTGTTTCAGCAGATTAATAATTTATGTATATTTGAAAAAAATATTGCTGTCTCTTTGGAAAATGGGGAAATTACTAAAACTATAATAATTGATAATACAAAAAAAACATCCGCTGCTGAAAAAAAATCCATGCTGACAGCGGTTATTGACCCGGATAAGAGTATATTTGGAATAGTTTATGGAACGACAGAAGATGAGTTTAAAGCGCGGTTTGGCCCGCCATTGGGATGCAGGGAACTGGGAAAAACAGGCAGGGAAATGAGGTATGGGAAAAAATATGTTTTTCTATTTGAAAAAACAAAACTTGCAGGGGTATACACAGTTTCCTCCGAGTATGAAGTATATCAGTATATACAGACACATGATAACTTTGATAATTTAGAATGGAAATTAAGCAATGGAATTATAAAAAATATGAACCTTGCCGAGGTTAAAAAAATTTTGAGAGATGAAGGACTGACAACAAAAGGGGTAATCAGCAGCTTGCCGGTAAAAACCCTGGATGTTACCCAAAAAGTCATAAACCTGCCCATAGAGGCTGTTAAAAAAGTTGCTCAGGTGATCGTTCCCTCTAAAGCAGATACTGGGTCTAAAACCGCTGCTGTTCACCCAGAAATACAAGAAGCGGCTGGAATAGATGCAAACAAACCTGTTGTTTATGAATCATCGGACACTGTTCCACAAAAAACTTTTAATACAACTGCTGCGCTGCCGGAAACTACAGGGATAACCCCTCCGGTATCATCAATACCTGCAAAGGGATTAGAAATAGCCGCCGGTTTACCAGAAAAAACTATAGATGTTACCCAAAAAGTCATAAACCTGCCCATAGAAGCTGTTAAAAAAGTTACCCAGGCCGTTATTCCTTATAAGTCACCGGATAATGAACAAGGAAAGTTTGATAATGAAACAGGCCCGAAATTTTCTTTTTCCACTGGAAAGGCGCAAATTGAAATTGATTTAATCCACAATAGAGAAAAGGGGAATATTGACGAGGCTTTTATTGTAAACGACATCAAGATATGGTTAAAATGAAAAAATTTTTTATAATGGTATTTATCTTTTTATTTTTTCCGCTGTTTGTCCTTTTGGCGGCACAGGCCCCGGATGTAATATTGTATGACAATAAGGTGTTTGAACTTTTCAGCAATCCATTAGAGCCCCTGTATGCCAAAGAAGGAAACAGGCCGTATTTTAGAGAAAAAGCGTATAATTATTTAAGTAAGAATAATTGGAGGGGCTATGTTGCTTATTGGGAGATTAGAGAAGATACACTATACCTTCGTGGGATTGAAGCATGGACAGGTGGTTCGAAATATGCAAAAACGTCCGATTGCAGAAGGGTGGATTTGAAAGAACTTTTTGGTGAGAAATGCCGTGAGGGAAGGGTAAAAGCAGACTGGTTTTCCGGGGAACTTCGAATCCCGGACGGGAATATAATTAAATACGTAAATTTAGATTATGATTCAATATATGAAAGAGATATTATCCTGGTAATTGAATCCGGGAAAGTCACAAATAAAAAAATTATTGATAACACTCAAAGTGAAAATCCGTCTCAAAAGGAAACTGGCAAATAATAACTTTAAAACAAACCTGAATTTTTAAAGATATCTGTGCCGGAATTTAACGGCAGGGAAATTTGTTTTATTTTATTTAAAATTATGTTTTTTTCATTACCCTCGGCAGGTTTTGGCAGGTATTTTTCATAACGGTCGATAGGTATAATCTTAATGGATTTCAACCTGTCTTTGCTGAAGTTGCAGGATAAGATTATGCTTTTGTCCTTCCAGTAATTTTCCTGGTCGAAAAGAAAGTTCCCGAGGCTGTAAATAATAAATTTATTTTTATATATTTCTATTCCCTGCAGGACATGGGGGTGATGCCCTAAAATCATGTCTGCCCCGGAATCGATTGTTTTATGGGCGATTTCTTTTTGTCTTTCATCCGGCATAAATTTATATTCCGTTCCCCAGTGTATGGAAACTATGACAAAATCCGATTTCCCGCGAATATTTTTTATGTCCTCCCGGATATAATCTAAATTAATAGGGGCGATGCCTGCCTTATTTTCCGAGGCGTAACCATCCTGGGGATAAGTTTTGCTGTAACCAAGGAACGCGAATTTAATCCCTTTGATAATTATTATCGCAGGACCTCTGGCTTCATTTAAATTTTGTCCCGCTCCAAAAAAATGCATTCCTTCCTTTAAAAGAAGCTGGCGGGTTTCCCTGATAGGTCCGGGCCCGTAATCCATGGTGTGATTGTTCGCGAGGTTTAACACATTGAAACCATTTTCTTTTAAAATTTTATGCCTGTCCAAAGAGGCCAAAAAATTATAAGGTTTCAGATCTTTATAAATTGGAACGCCTTTTTTCGTCCCCATCATGGATTCGAGGTTTCCAAAGACGATGTCCCCCTGTTTAAGTATAGGCGCGACTTTCTCAAATATATTTCTTCCCCCTTTGGATTTTATGATGTCTTCTATTTCAGAATCAAACAATATGTCCCCGGCCGCAAGGAGGGTTACTTCCGGTTTATTATTTTCTGCCTTTGCTCTGTGAAGAAAAATAATGCAGGAAATAATTGTTACAAAAAAAACGCTGAAAAAAAATACCTTGAAATTAATTTTCATTATCCGATTTGATATTTATAATACGCCGCGCATGTTCCCTCGCTTGAAACCATGCAGGGGCCGATCGCATTTTGGGGTGTGCATATGTTTCCGAAAAGGAGGCATTCCTTTGGTGTTTTTAACCCCATCAATATTTTCCCGCAAAGGCAGTTTTTCGGTCCTTTTGATTTGCCTGTTTTAATGTTGAACCTTGCCTGGCTGGAAAACTCATAATAATCCTTGTTGAATATTAACCCGGAACCGGGAATCTCTCCAATGGCCCTCCACATAGAGGTGGAATCTTCAAATACTTCGTTTAATAATACCCGCGCTTTGGTATTGCCTTCCGGCCTTATTGTGCGGCTGTACTGGATTTCTATTTTGGGGTGGTTTGTTTTTACCTGTTTTAAAATAAGATAAATGGAATACAGTATATCAACAGGCTCAAAACCGCTGATAACGCCCGAAATCCCGTGTTCTTCGGATAAAAATTCATAAGGCCCGCTCCCGATTATCGCGCTTACATGCCCCGGCAGAAGAAATCCGTTGATATTCAATGTTTTCTGCGCCGCAATAAATTTTAGCGCGGGCGGAATAACTTTAAATGCCGTGAGGATAAATAAATTTTTGATTTTTTCTTTTTTTGCCCGGATAACAATAGCGGCAATAGTCGGTGAAGTAGTTTCAAACCCGACTCCGGCGAAAACAATATTTTTCCCGGGATTAGTTTCAGCAAGCTCCAGAAGTTCAAGAGGGGAATAAATAATCCTGATATCGCCGCCTTCTCCTCGCGCTTTTTCCAGGGTGGATTTTGAGCCGGGGACTTTTAGCATATCCCCGAAACTTACAAGAATTGTATTTGTGATTTTGGAAATTTCGATAATCGTGTCGATATTTTCAACCGGGGTGACGCAAACCGGACAACCCGGCCCGGAAATCAGGTTGATTGATGAAGGCAGAAGGCCGCGTATGCCAAATTTCGCTATAGCCATAGTATGTGTGCCGCACACCTCCATTATATTGACGGGTTTATCAGCAAGCCGATGAATATTATTTACGATTTTTTTTATTAGCTCCGGATTCCGGAATTTATCTAAATTCAGGGAGTTCATGAATTAACCTTAGGGTTTTAACAGCCTCTTTTTTATCTAATTTGTTTATGGCAAATCCGGCGTGGACTAAAACATAATCTCCCGTTTTTGCGTCAGGCAGGAGGTCTAACGCAATTTTCCTTGTTACGCCGCTGAAATCAGCAAGGGCGGATGATTTTTCAATTTTTAAAATTTTTGCGGGGATTGCTAAACACATATCACTTCACTCCTCCGGTTATTTTATAGTCAGATGTTTTTATTTGCAACATAATTAAGATAAAGCCATATTTGACCGAGGCTTATCCCGCCATCGTTAGCCGGTACCAATTTATTAAAATATATTTTAAGTTTTTTATTTTCAAATTCCTCGGCCAGCCAGTCAACTAAAACCTTGTTTTGAAATACTCCGCCGCTTAAGAGGATTTTATCTGTTCCGTAAGTCTGCGCGAGGATTTCACAGATTTCGGATATGAGTTTTATTATCGTCAAATGAAACTTTTCAGCTATTTTTTCTTTTGAGGCCCCTTTTTCTTTGTCCGCTAAAAGGCAAGACAAGATTTGTTTTGGCTCAATTATTATCTTTTCTGATGAATCAAACGGGCCGGATGCCCTTGCTTTTTTCAGAAATAATGGATAGTGTTGTTTTGGTTTGTTTTTACACAATGATTCCAGTTCAATAGCGGCCTGGGCCTCGTAGCTTATTTCATTTCTCAACCCCAGTGTGCACGCGGCCGCGTCAAAAAATCTTCCCATGCTCGATATTAACGGCGCGTTAATATTTCTTTCTGCCATTTTTTTGATGATTTTCAATTTGGATATGTTGTTCTTATCAATAAAGCCGGGATTATTATAATCCATCAGAGCGTACGCGGCCCGCCATATTTCTTTCACAGCGGTGTCCCCCCCTGGCAGCGAGAAATAATCCAGGTGCGCTGTTCTTAAGATTTTATTTTTTGTGAATATAAAAAATTCTCCACCCCAGATATTCCCGTCAAGACCATAACCCGTCCCGTCAAAGGCCACACCGATGAAGGGAGGTTTCAGGTTTTCTTCCGCGGCGACGCTCGCGATATGGGCCTGGTGGTGCTGGACACCATAAGATTTTAAATGTTTGTTTATGGCGTATTGTCTGGCAAAATTAGTACTAAGATAATCGGGATGAAGGTCATGCAAGACTGTTTTTGGCCTGGCACCTGATAATTGGACGAGACGGGAAAAGGCTTCTTCAAAAAATTTAAGGGTGTTTTTATCATTTAATTCTCCGATGTATTGGGATAAAAACGCCCTCCCTTTCGTGAAAAGCGCGAAACTGCTTTTTATGTCCGCGCCGCAGGCCAAAATTTCCATATTTTTCTTAGAGGAGGGAACTTCAAAGGCATTGGGGACATAACCCCTTGCCCTGCGGCTTATCCTGATACTATTTCCCGCGTAAAAAGTTATTGAATCATCGCACCTGTTATTTATTTCGCGGTTGTGAATTAAAAAATAATCAGCGATTTCCCCCAGTTGATTATAGGCGTCAGAATTTGTCCTGCTGACAGGTTCATCAGTTATGTTCCCGCTTGTCATTACTAAAGCATGAAAATTATCCGCCCCGGTAGGATAAAACAGCAGGTAATGCAGGGGTGTATAGGGAAGAATTATCCCTAAATATTTATTCTGGGGCGCCACTATTTCCGGGACTTTTATGTTTTCTTTTTTTCTCAAAAGAACGATTGGTTTTTCCGGCGAGAGTAAAATATTTTTTTCCGCTTTATTGATAAAACAAATTTTTTCTGCTGTGTTCAAATCAGGGACCATAACAGCAAATGGTTTATCAGGTCTCTTTTTTCTGTCCCTCAGGTTGGATACGGCCTTTGTGTTTAAGGCATTACAGCAAAGATGAAATCCCCCGATACCCTTTATCGCAATAATTTTACCTTTTTTAAGAAATTCTATTGTTTTTTTAACAGGGTCAGGGCAAATAATTTCTTTTTTAACAGGGTCTGTAAGATATAGTTTCGGCCCGCACGCGGCACAGGCATTAGGCTGGGCATGAAATCTCCGGTTCACCGGGTTATCAAATTCTTTTTGGCAGCCCCCGCACATTTTAAAACCAGACATAGTTGTATTAATCCGGTCATAAGGAACATTATGTGTTATACTAAAACGGGGACCGCAATTAGTACAGTTCGTAAACGGATAAAGAAATCGCCGGTTGTTGTTTTTAAACAGTTCTTTTTTACAGTGATCACACGTGCTTATATCAGGGGGGAGCAGGATATAGTTTTTACCCAGGTTGTTGCTTTTTAAAATATTTAAGGAAGAGTAGTTTTTTACGGGAAATTCTTTGATTGAAATATTTTTAATTATTGCCTGCGGTGGAGAAAAGTATTTTACATTTTTTATGAAATAATTGAGGGCGGGGCCGTTTCCTTCAATGTCCAGGGAGACCCCGTGGGGAGTATTTTTTATCCATCCTTTTAGATTTAGTCTTTTTGCCGCGCGGTAAATCGCCGGCCGGAAACCTACACCCTGGACACGTCCATAAACGGTAAGGCGCAATCTTGTCATTTTTTAGTTTTTATTAACTCCGGCATGAAGGTGCAAACCCTGTTTTTCCCAAGATGTTTGGCCTGGTAAAGCGCAAGGTCGGCCTTTTGAATCAATTCATCCTTGACCATAGAGTCCCCCGGGTAACAGCACAATCCAATGCTTATAGTAGGTTCGACATGACATTTTAATAAGCTGGATTTACTGATAGATATGGGAATTAACAAACGGAGGCGGTGAGCCAAAACCAGCGCGCCGTTTTTATTAGTTTCAGGGAGAATAATAGCAAATTCCTCCCCTCCATACCTGCATACATGGTCAATATCGCGGACATTTCCCAGGAAAAAGCTGGAAATGCTTTTTAAAATTAAATCACCTTCAAAATGGCCATATGTATCGTTAAAATGTTTAAAATTATCAATATCAATCATTAGAAGGGAAAATTTATTCAGGTATCTTTTGCTTCGTTTAATTTCGTTTTCCAAAAGTTCATGAAAATGCCGGTGGTTAAAAAGGCCGGTCAGGCTGTCCAGGTTGGAGAGTTCCTTATATTTTTCCTTTTCTTTATAGAGCTGCTGCCGTTCAACCGCCTTATTCAGTATTATCTTTGCGGCTTCTTCATCAAACGGAACAGGTATATAATCATATGCGCCGGCTTTCAAAGAGTCTAACGCATCTTTAATGGAGGAAAAACCGGTAGTGACAAGCAGGCAGAGCTGTGATTTTGTATCTTTTAACCGTTTTATCAGTTCAATATCTTTTTCACCCCCAAACTTGAATTCCGTAACAACAATTTCATATTTTCCTTTGGAAACTTTTTTTATAGCTTCATTATGGTTTTTAGCTATTTCAAAATTATATCTTTTCCCGGGCAATAATTTTTTTAAAAGCTTTAATGTTATGTCCCTATTTTTAACGACTAAGATATTAATTATGTCTGACTCGGTAAACTCCCTTTTTCCCATGAATCCCCCTTAAAAATTATACTTTATTCCCGCGTGACTTCCGTTTAAAGAAAAAGCTTTTGTCCTTAGATAACGGTATCCCACGAAAAAATTTATTTTTTTCCAGTAAAAACCGGATGTCCAGTCAAAGTCATAAAATGGGCGCTCATCAAGATAAACATGTTCCATAGAAAGGCTAAAAGTAACAGGTTTTTTAGGCAATAAATGGTAATTAAAACCAAAAGTATATCCAGAAGTTATTTCCTCCCGCTCCAGATGTTTTAAACCCAGCTTGAGTTCAAATGTGCTGTACTGGGAAGGGATAGTTATAGGTATGTAATAAAATGAGTATAGTTTATATTTGATAATTAAGTTATTTTCCTCCTTTTTAAGATTAACATAGTTAAATTCGGTGCCAACAAAGGCCTGGTGTTTAACCTTAAAATTAAAATTTATACCGTTAAGTGAGGATGACTGGTAATGAAAGCTTGCCAGGGCTTCGAAATGCCAGCGGGACTGGTTGTCGGCTTCTTCAAGTAAAAATTTATTATTTATATATGGGTGTTTTACATATTGCCATTCTACAGGTTCTTCCAGCGTAAAGGTGGGGACGATGCAGAAAGATACAGCGGGGAATGACATAATAAAGATAAAGATGAAAGTAAAGATTTTTTTACACATATGATTTATAATTAATTTTACTCTTTTAAATTAAAAAAGTCCATAGTTCATTTCGTGTTTTCAGAATTTTTTTGGTTACCGAAGTTTACCTTATTTGAGCCTGTGAGGACCCCTGTGATTGTGCCTACGGGAGAATTTGCCTGGATAAAAACAGGCATTCTCATTTCATCGTCGCTAAACCACACTTTTAACCGGATATCCTTCTTTAGATATTTCCGTTCTTTTTTCCCAACAGAGAATTCAATTACGTCAGTCATAAATTCACCTGCCGGGGTTGAAAGCTTTTCCTTTTTTAAAACCCGAATCTGGATAGTTTCATTTTTTTTACCGTCACAATATGAAAAATCCATGACATCGCCTTCCTTGATATCTAATTTTTTGAAATACCACAAAATAGAAAGCGGGTCCTGGACATTTTCCGGTATTGCAAAAGTAGTATCTTGTTTTATTGCAATATGGTTTATCTGATCAAAATCTACAACCAGGTTATCCCTGTAACGGCCTTCTTTTATGTTTTTTACATATCGCCATGTAAACAAACTGTTAACATCGATAAATGATTCAACGGTATTTTCCACTTTAAAAAAAACCGCGAGGACACCTTCAGTCCATACCCTGTTCATTACGTGATACGTCAATTGATTTTGGACCTCGGCTGTATCTAAAACAATTAATTCTGAGGAAGCAACAGGAATACTGCCCCATTTTACCTTATAGGTAAATTTTTCACCAACGGATATCTTGTCGCCCTTTGTATGAAACACAGGCAAAAGAACAAAGACAGCCAAGATAAATAAAAAAACCGATATCTTTTTATTCATAAATAAATGATTAATTAATATTTTCTGCTATTGACTTTTTATCGACTAAGAGCGATAATAAATTAAATATTAATTTTAATGCAACAACTATGAAAAAAAGGGAATTTCTTAAAGCGGTACTTATTTATATTTTTGTTTTTTTGCGGTTATATCATGCACAGGAAAGCAACTATATAAAAGGAACAGTTGAAACGATAGAAGGTGAATATGTTTATATTGGGTTTGACAATATTCAGGGTATAGAAAAAGGCATGTTATTTGGAATATATGACCAGAAGAAAACCCCGGTGGCCATCTGTGAAATAACAAAATTTCGTATCAAAAACAGCTTTGTAGCCTTTATTTTGATGCAAGTTGAAGATGTGAGGGAGGGATACAGCGTTTTTTCAAATACGGCTGAAGAAGCTAAATTACGCGAAAAAATAAAGAAAGAAAAGAGTGAATATTATGATTTTTATAAAGAGTTTAATGCATACCGTACCCGCGGGAACACCAAACAGGAGTCAGTTGAAGAATTTCTTTTGTATCAAATTCTTTCAGAGGCGATATTCTTCCTGAATTTAGATATCAATTGGTTTAAAAGATATGATTTGAAATCCAGGGAGAAACCTGTTCTTAACCCGGAAGAAAAAGATGTACTTGATATATACCGGGATATTATTTTTGAGGGGAGTAAATTTGAGAACGTTTATGACTATGTTTCTGTCAAATCCAAGATTAATTTAGGAAAATTAAAATACAGGCTTACACAGCAGGGTTATTCCTTAAAACCAAAAATAATCCGGTTGATTTTTTCCTCAGACATATCAAGCGATGATATCAAGACTGCAAGGGAAGTAATATTGGAAAATTCAATGTATGTATCTTCGGAAGAAGAAAACCCGCAGGACGTAACAAGCCCAATTTCTTTTGTTATTTATACCACACCTGAAATATTTGCGGAAGAAATAGATATCCTAAAGCCGGAAACCGAGGATATTTACTTTATTATTTACAATGTTGAGGGGGATACGATAGAGATGGATGTAAGCATTAAATAATATGATTCAGTTCTATTGGGTTTTTTGCAGGGAAAGAGGAAGCTCAAGCTTATTTTTTTCTAAAAGGGTTTTGTTTAAAAGTATATCTTTTGTTACCCCGTCCGCCTGGATTTTCCCATCGTTTAACATTATACATCTTTCACACACATCCAGGACTAAATCCAGGTCGTGGGATACAATAATTTTTGTATGGGTGAATTTTTTTAGGAGATTGATCAAGTGCCTGCGGGAATAATGGTCAAGAAATGATGTTGGTTCATCCATGACCAGGATATCAGGTTCCATAGATAAAACAGTAGCAATTGAAACAGCCCGTTTTTGCCCCATGGAAAGATGGTGAGAAGGTTTTTGCTTTAATTCCATGCAACCTACCGTAGATAAAGACTTGTTGACTCTTTGCTCAACTATCTCCGGGGACAATCCCAAATTCAAAGGACCAAATGCTACATCATCAAAAACGGTAGGCATAAACAACTGGTCATCAGGATCCTGAAATACTAGTCCGACGTGCCGCCTGATTTCTGTTTTTGTATTTTTATTGACGGGTGTTCCCCCTATGTTCAGATGTCCGGAACTGGGCAGAAAAAAACCGTTTAACTGCAAAATCAAGGTTGATTTACCCGCGCCATTAGGACCTACAATTCCCACTGATTCGCCGTGAACTATTTTAAACGATATGCCATTAACCGCTTTGGTTCCATCGGGATATACAAAATGGATATTTTCTGCTTCGATAATATGATGGCTCATGGTCTCTTCGCTCCAGTGAAAAGTGTAAAGTTAAAAGTGAAAAGTTATAAGAATCTTTCCAAGTGTATGACTGACCGGAAAAAATCTCAGCACAATAAAAATACCGGTTAAGATTAATATATAAAAAAAATCAATCATTTTAAAATTACTTTTTCTGAAAAGATTAATATTGCCGTTAAAACCGCGGGCGCACATCGCCTGATAAATCCGTTCCGAACGATCGATGGTTTTTAAAAGAAGATTTCCGAGAATGCTGCCAGCAATAAAGATTTCATAACCTCTTTTTCCAAAAGAACGAAGTTCCCTGGCGTTATTTGTCCGGACGACTTCTTCCCCCAGGACAAAGATATAACGGTAGATAAACATAAGCTGTAAAACAAAAATACTTGGCAGGCCTAATTTTTCCATAGCCATGCAAATACCTGGAAAAGAAGTGGTTGCGATAAGGATTAACACAGAACTTATCGTCAGAATAAATTTTATTATTATCGAGAAATAGGATATCCATCCGCCGCTAATCCCCAGGCCAAATAGTGAAATCAGGATTTTTCTGTCCAGTATAGGATTAAATATTCCTACCATCAGGGCAAAAGGGGAAACGATAATCAATTTTTTTAATATGATATTTATTGGAATATCAGCCAGTGAGATTAGGGCAATAGGAAATATGAAAAACGGAATAAGCCCTGGAATCTCATATTTTGGAAAGGATATGACCATAAAAATAAAAATGAGGGTGGCAATAAGTTTCGCCCTCGGATCCAGGCGATGAATAAAAGTATCCTTGTAAGACAGATAATCCAGATAGCCTAAATTAAAAAATTCAGATTGATTAAATGACATTATTTTATTATATCATATTTGCCTTAACTCAAACTAAAAACAATCGCCACTTTAATATTAAGACAGGAGCAATTTAATTCCTTTGGAATAGGAGGGAAAGGGCTGGCTCTCTTAACCGCGGCAATGGCCTCTTTATCAAGGATTTCAGAACCGGAGGAAGAAACTATTTTTATATCATCTGTAAGGCCATTTGAGGAGATTGTAAAATAGACAAAAATCTTGCCTTCGATTCCATGTCTTTGCGCCATGACAGGATACGTCTTTGAATTTTCTATTTTTTGTTTGATTATACCTTGATAGTTGTGAATTACATTTTGAACAGTAGGGGCGGGTTCCAAACCCTCCTCTGCACCAGCCGATCGTCTGATTAATGTTTTATTTTCCAGGCCATTCAAACTTTTTTTTCGGAAAAATGGCTCTTCATCATTTTCTGATTTTCCTATACGGATTTTCATGTCTATCTTGCTATGTGAATATGAAGGCATTTCTTCTAAAACCAGATGGGGATTGTCCTCCATCCCTAATTTTATTGTTTTTATTTCTAAGATATTTTCGTCATAAAGAGCCGGATTTTCTATAATATCAAGTTTTTCATGTCCGTTAAATTCAACCGGCTCTTTTTCAAAAGGGTTGGATTCTTCAATTGCTTCTTGGATAAATATCTTCGATTTTTTTTCTATTTCTTTATTACTTTCTTTTTGCATAATTTTTTCTGTTTCAATATTATTAAAAACAGACATATCTATCTCCGGATCAACCATAATTACAATGTTTTTTCCTTGATTAGGCAAAATTTTACTATTCAGTTTTGGTATAAGCAGAAGCAGACAATGTCCCAAAATAGAAAGCATAAATGTAGTTTTTATAAACCTGTCATTCAACATTCTCTTTCACCAGATTCAGTTTATCTCCTTTTAACCAATCTTTCTTCTAACCTTTAGATAAAGAAATAATCCTGTCAAACCCCAGATAATACTTATACCTGTGACTAATTTTTGCCAGCGATGCCATCTTTTAGATATCGTTTTTATATTCATAGTCTGGTTAACTTTTAGTTTCGTTCCAATCCCATGGCCTGTTTCGTCATTAACAGTTATCTTCCATTCACCCGTTTTATCAGGCAAGAAGGCAAAACAGCCGTTTTTGTCAGTCCTCCCATTCTGGAATTCTATTTCACTATCAGGTGAAAAAATCCTAACTTTTGCATAACTCATTGAGTCATCATCACCATAAACTACTTTTATCAGCACAGCATTTCCTTCTCTAATCTCATAGTTTACTTCGTGGGCATGGATATTACTTATCACAAGGAAAAGAAATATAATTATAGAAATCAAATTAAATGATCTCATTTTATTTTAAAAGTCAGAGTGTTGGTGAAAGAGTAACTATCTGCCTCATCAGGGTTTGGATAAGGTATCGTGTCACTTGTCTTGATAAGCCATACTCCTTTTTTCAAAATTTTTATTTTAGCTATACCTTCTTTATTGGTTTTTGTAGTATAGGCAAATGTATCCTTGTCTTCTGAAAACTCTGCATATGTGCCGTATACAAAAGTGCTGTACGGTTTGCCATCAAGAGTTGTTTTCAATCGCAGATAATCGCCTTCTTTTAAATCAGTAGGGTTATCCAATGGAATAATTTGACAACGTTGCCCTATATCTTTTAGAAAGGATTCACCAGCGGTTTCACCTACGTTAATAAACGTCTTTGCTGAACCTTCAGACCATGATGAAGAAAGTACGTTCTGCAGTCCTTTTTTGGATTGAGACTTATAACCCTCTGTGGTTTTGCTTACAAAACCCGGCTTTTTTTCTAACACAATAAGATATGTTCCTTTTGTTTTCGATTTCATCTTTATAGGAGATACCTGTTTATCTTCGCCCTCTCCTTGTGTTTTAACCTCAAGGTGCACAATCTTTCCCTCAGGGTCAACAAGATAAAATTTTTCAATCTTCTCAACTTTTTTAAGCACTTCTCCCGCTGGAAATTGATGCCCATAACCTATAGATATTGTGATTTCCTCATCAACCATTGGGTTATAATTGTCCACATTAATCCAGTGATAATGTGCCTGAACGTTTGATAAAGTCAATGCCATAAAAAAAATTGTCAATACCGAAATAATACCTCTTTTCATCTGATTTTCCTCCTTTTTAAAATTTTAATTTAAAATTCCAAATTTATTTTCCCCGTAAATGTTCTTCCTTCTCTATCTACAGATGGATCGCCATAATCAGTATTAAACAAGTTATCTATTTCTAATGAAACCTTTGCATATTTCTGTATTTCTTTGATAAATTTCATTTCCGCAACAAAATAATTATCTGTCTCTTGAGTATTGGCACTATCTTTAAACATTGACCCAATATACCGCATCCCAAAATTTGTTCCAAAAGCATATTTTTTATTTTTATAATCCAGTCTACATCCAGCAGTATGAACAGGCTGATAAGGAAGATCTTTCTTTCTCTCTTTATCCTCGGTATCCAACAATGTGTAAGATAAAAAACCAGCAATGTCTTGAGTAAAATTAGACTTTACTTCTAGTTCTATTCCCTGCGTATAGGCCTTATTAACATTTTTATAGCTCTTAAGAGGTTTATTAAGGTAGGTTTCACCTGTATCAATACTTGCTACCATATCGTCGATATCGTTTCTGAAAATACCTAAATTCAAAAGAAATCTATCACTGAATTCCTGTTCCATACCAACTGATGACCCTATTCCGCGTTCGGGATTTAAGTCGGGATTAGATTTAATATAGTAATCGCCATGTTTAAAAGGCGCATTATAATATAGCTGGCGGATAGTAGGAGACTTGAAACTCTTTCCTATCGAAGCTTTAATTCGTGTTTTATTACTAAGTTCCAAGAGACGGGGATTGATCTCTTCTCCGAACTGAGAATGTGAATCAAAACGAGCACCTAAAGTTAAATTCATATTGTTTAGGGCGGCCCAATCATCCTGCAGAAATATACTGTGTGTATCAATTGTCTTTTTAACCAAATTATAATCAATCTTTTCTTCCAAAAATTCTAAACCAAGGGTTCCCATATGTTTATCAAAAAGAAGTCTGCTATATTGAGATTCTGCCTGACGATAAACCATATCTCCTTTTAATTCTGTACTTGTAGGAGAAAAATTATGGAAATTCCAGTCATACCAATAACCCTTAAGAGTGAAACTTGATCCACCGTCAAATTTTGTCAACCATTCCGGACTTATTCGTATGCTGTTCTGTTTACTGTAAATCCAATCTTTTTTATCCCAACTTATTCCCAGATTTAATCTTTTCTTTTTTTCGAATTCATAACTAAGTTTGTTGTTTAAAAAATTTGCTTCATAATTATCTTCACGGCCATATTTGCCGATTTTAGATATTTCGCGGTTATAACTCAAAATATATCCAAATTTACCAAACCTATCTCCCACGTTGAGTCCAACATTAGACTCATCATTTGTTCCGTAACTTCCAAAACAGGAGAAAATTCTCTTTTCAGGTGCAGGTTTTGTAATAATGTTGATTACACCAGCTATTGGATCACTTCCGTATAAGACTGAACTTGGGCCCTTAACTACTTCTATGCGTTCAATCATCTCTGGTGGTATTTGATTTATTCCGTATCCATATTCACCCATACCGCCGCCTTTTACTCTCTGGCCATCGATAAGAATTAAACCGTAACCGGCATCTAATCCCAGTCCTCTGAAACTTGTCCTCCAATTAAGATTTCCTCTACGGTCAGAATCCAGGGACATTCCCGCACTTATTCCCGGTGTATATTTTAATAAATCAGATACTGTTTGAGCATTGGAGTTTTGTATTTCTTTTTTTGTGATTAGATTTGTCTCGACAGGCACATCAGCCAACATTTTTTCTGTTTTAGTCCCTGTTATTACTACCTCACCCAAATCAAATGAACTGGGTTTCTTTTCTTCCTCGCCTTTAACATGTTTTGTCATACCATCAATAAGGACCATTACCAATAAATAAAACAACATTCTTTTTATTTTCATCAATCCTCCTTAACCCCATTAGAAATACTACATTTTCTTTGATGCTCTGTGAAACTTTTAATTAACCGATCTTTCATAAACATTTCTAACGGGGTTTATTATCATAAAGGTTTTTATCTCCTATATAATTCGTAATACTATTTTAAAAATCGTGCTACCCTAAAGACAAAAAAATTTTTATACCTTGGTTTCTTTTTTTCTAAAAAACTTTATCACAAAACCGATTAAAACAGTTATTCCTAATGTAAATATTCCACCGATGATTCCCGAAACGCTGGTTCCGCCTGAAACAGCCGGCCAGGCTTCTTTTTCCGGTTCGGCTTTTTCAGGTTCCGCAGTTTCCGGTTTTTTAAAACCATAATCGGGAAGAAAGGCAGTTTTCTCCTGGAGTTTAGACAGGTTGTCATGGAATACTGTTTCTTTTGGGGGCAGTTCCTCCCGGCCGGATGTCTTTCCCATAGACCATTCCAGTCCGTCCGGATGCGTAGACGCAAACCATGATAAAATACCGCCTGTAATTAGCGCCAGAACACTTATACTTACAAGAACAGTTTTAATATTTAAAAATGTTCTATCTGATTTATTATCAGCGTAAAATAAATCGGGCTGAATATTTTTTACATAAATAACTATAGTGCCGGTTACAATTCCCTCTACAACCGCGATGAGCAAATGAATGGGAAGCATCATGCCGGTAAAAGTCAAAAATGGCAATTCGGTTATGCCTGAAAAAACGGTTTCAAGAACAACACTGAACGCTCCCAGTTCCAGCCCGAGGATGACCCCTAAAATTGAACTAATCATTATCTTCTTATTATTGCTGCTATCGCCAGCTAACAGTTTATAAATCACAGGGTATGCGACAAAACAGGGGTAAATACCCATATTCCAGATATTACACCCCAATGCGAGCAGTCCCCCGTCGGCAAAAAATAATGCCTGGATGAATAGTACTGAGGCAATGGTTATAAATGCCGCCCATGGCCCAAGAATGATTGCAAGTAAAAATCCGCCTCCGATATGTCCGCTTGAACCTGTCGCGGGGATAGTAAAATTGATCATTTGTCCGGCGAATATGAAAGCTCCCATCACTCCCATTAATGGGATTATTTTATCATTAAATTCATTTTTTAATTTGTTGGCGCAGTAACTAATAACCGCGATTGTTCCCATCCAGAAACTTATGCCGACTGTTGGTGATAATAAAGCGTCTGCCATGTGCATGGTATTTTCTCCTTGTTTAAGCCGTTTAAACAGTTTAAACCGTTTGAACGGCTTGAACCATTAGTATCTTAATGTTATTCCTGCAAGTATTGAATTATCTGTTTCCGTGCTGTTAAGCCCAAACTTCACTCCAAAATCTACATCAAAATTTTCTTTCAAAGAATAAATTAATCCGCCTAAAATAAAGGCAGGATTTGAATCTTTCGTTTTGTCGGCATTTTTTTCAATGCCGATATTGCCAACAACTTTGAGGCTTTGCATCGCTTCTATTTCAGATGCAAGCGATGCATGCCAGATATTTTCCTCTTCGTCCGCCTTGTTTTCATTTCTTACATATCCCATATTCAGATGAAACGCCCCTGATTCCATTTCTTTCGTTGTAATAAAGAAAAAACTATATATTGATTTTCCCGCTCCCAGTCCTTTTTTATCATTTCCCGTTGGAAAGGAGATCCCCGGTTTCAAGGCAAAACTTAAACCGTCTTTTTCATAAAAGGCGTGTTTTACTTCAAGTGACATATCGGATATTCCGTTTTCATCAGAAGTTATCACGCCATCTTCCTTAACTTTGTTCCATTGATATGGAAATCCCAGGACGATATCTGTTTTATCCGAAATACCGTAACATAATCCGATTCCTGCTTCAATGCCGGTTTCCTCGACTGTTTCTTCTTTATCAGAGCTAAACTCAGAATTAATTTCAATTTGTAAATTGCCTTTCCCTTGTATGCCGGTATCGTCCGTAATTAACGGATGGGCCGCGAAGGCTAATTTGGCCCATAATAAAACAATAATTATTGTAATAATTTTTTTCTTTATCATTTTAAAACTCATAATATACCTCCAATTTTTATTTCTCCGAGCCCTTGTTGTGGTATACTATTAAAGGGCTTGGAGAGCAATGTTTGCCAAGTTCCGGCGGCCTCGCTGGATTTCTCGCGGAAGATAGCGAGGCTGCTTTTTTATTTTACTTTTTGACTTTTTCATTTACATTGTTTCACCTCCTTTCATCTGTCAATCCGAACTCCCCTTAAATCCCCTCTTTTAAAAAAGAGGGGAGAAAACAGCAAAATTATATTTGACTTTTCTCTCTTACTCCTCCTCTCTTATTTCTCTTTATGTTATTTTGTTACTTTTATAATAATCGTGCTACCGTATAAACAAAAAAATATCCCCTCAAATAAGTTCTTTCCCCGTGCTTGACATGCTTAAGGAAACATGCTTGACGCCTTTTGCTGATTTCAAAGTGTCAGTAAGTTTTTGCACCTCTTTCGGATTGCTTTTTATCGCGATTATTTCCAGGCAATTGTGATGGTCAAGATGGATATGCTGTGTGGAAATAATTATCTTCTGAAAATCATGCTGGACGTCAACGATTTTGTTTATCAGTTCTCTTTTGTGATGATCGTAAATAAGGGTTATAGCTCCCGCAACCTCCTTGTCTTCCTGCCATTCCTTTTTTACAAGTTCCTCGCGTATTAAGTCCCTGATTGCCTCCGACCGGTTAGTATATTTTTTTTCACGTATTAAACGGTCGAACTTATCTGACAATTCTTTTTCCAGTGAGATTCCGAACCGGATCAAGCCGGCCATATTGCCTCCGCTTTAGTATTACGATTATAGAAATTGTAACACAAATAAAAGCGATGTCAAGAAAAAAACATTCAAAAAGAATTTTCTTCCGTTTTTTAAAGTATAGATTCTTATTTTTAGGTTGACACATAATCAATATACACATATAATGTGTAATATCGAGGAGGTGGCTATATGAAAAATGTAACTCTTTCAATAGAAGAGGATGTTTTAGAGGCAGGCAGAGAATATGCAAAAAGGCATAATACTTCGTTAAATTCATTAATCAGACGTTTGATTAAACAATTAACAATAAGATCATCTAATAACTGGATGGATGAAAGTTTCAAGATTATGGATAAAGCGAAAGTAAATTCCGGCGGAAAAAAATGGAATAGGAAGGAACTCTACCGTGTCTAAAGTGTTTTTTGATACTAACATACTTATTTATAGTATGGACAACTATAATTTGAAGAAAAAATCCCGCTGCAGGGAGATACTTAAAACCCATACTTCTAAAAACAAAGCAGTAATATCAACGCAAGTTGTTCAAGAGTTTTATGTTGCGGGAAAAACAAAACTTGATTTAGATGAATTGTTTTTAAAAGATATTATTCGGACATTTGAAAATATGGAAATAATTAATATTAGTCCTAAAACAAGCGAGTTTTTTTAAGCGCGACTTAAAATTAATCGGTAGCCATGTAAAATCTTTATTTTCGCTCTATTCGTCCATATAAAATTTATTTTTTGTTTCGTTAAACTGGGAAAATATTTTTTTAAGTCTAATTTTGGCCAAAATCATAAAAAATTGACACACCTGTCCCGTTTTCAGATTCTATTTCTTTTATTTTCAGCTTATCGCTTAAACTTTTTATGTAACTGCTATTCTCCGGATTCGTTCCCAGGCTGCAAAAAAATCTTTTAACCATGAATTATAGCCGAGCAATCGATACACTATCATTCGTCCTGTCCTGATTATTTGCGCCGGCAATAAAACCAGTGTATACAGAAAACGCCGGAACTCCATCTTCAATATTTCAATCCCTCGTTCT
>JBFMCF010000071.1 GCA_040754625.1 bacterium
CACCACCCGCCAATATGTTATAGGCGATATTCAGCACATGATCCGATTCATGATACGGGACATGTGTTTTTAATAATTTTAGATTTGAGTCGATTTCTTTTACCAGTCCCATCTTTTTTACCATTTGGTGAAGGACTCCTATTCCCCCACAGTTTATCGCTTGAATTTTCCCGCTCATTTCATAGTGTATGTTGCTGCCCTTCATGACCGGATCGGGTTGATCTTTCCATTGTTTTTTTCTTAATCGGTGTCCAATTTGTTGTTGACGATTCCTTAGTATTTTGCTATATTTTCCTTTAGATTTTTTATTCACTTGAAATGCCCTTTTTTTTGGTTGTTATGTTTTGTGATAAAATCATTTTAACCAATAGAATTGGGCATTTCAAGTCCTTTTTCGCTTTTATTTCAAAAAATTACGCTTGTGTAAGGTTTAGTGTATTTACGCATTTAGTTTATTTCTCCAGAAGATTTCTTACAAAATATAAAAAAACCATCATTTACCTGCTGACGTTTCTTATAAGTATTATCCTGGCCTTCATAAAAATATTACTTGTAAAAAAAATAATCAGAAATGTTAGAATTGAAGATCTTTTAGCAAGTACAATTTATAGTGTATTACCTTTTAATTTATTATGGATCACTCTTGTAATTTACAAAGATCCCGCATGGACATTTGAAAGATGGGAGAAGGTTAAGTAATATTTTTCGACGGGCATAAATCGTATAATACGCATTCCCCGTGGTTTGGTTTTTTTGCGTTACAGATTTTCCTTCCATGCTCGATCAAAAGGTTTGAAAAATCACCCCATTCTTTCTTGTCCAGGAGTTTCATTAAATCCTGTTCGATTTTATTGGGGTCAATATTTTTGCTCAATCCAAGCCTTTGGCTTAACCTTGATACATGCGTGTCAACAGCGATACCCTCAATTTTACCAAATCCGTTGAACAATACGATATTCGCGGTTTTCCGCGCGACACCGGGCAATTGAATCAATTCGTCCATAGAGGCTGGGACTTTGCCGTTAAATTCTTTCAGGATTTTTTGGCATGAAGCGATTATATTTTTCGCCTTGTTGTGGTAAAATCCCGTAGAGCGTATTTCCTGCTCGAATGTTTTTAAATCCGCGTTCGCGTAGTCTTCGACTTTTTTATACTTTTTGAAAAGTTTTTTAGTGACTATATTTACCCGTGCGTCTGTGCACTGCGCGGAAAGTATCGTTGAAACCAGTATTTCCAGCGGGTTTCCGAAGTCAAGCGCGGTTTTTGCCCCGGGATATTCTTTCTTAAGAAGTTGTAAAATTTTACCAATATTATTCTTAGGCATATTATAAAATTTCCGTCAATATGGCAATCGCCTTGTTTATTGAACCGGATATTTTAAGTTTTAAGTCATTGTCCATATTCATGTAAAAAGGTTTATCGTTTATTATATCACTGATATAAAATAACGCCGCGGTTTTAATCCCCGCGTGATTGCCTGCTGAAAACAAAGCCGAGCACTCCATATCGAAAACATCAATATTTTTGTTCCTGAATAAATTTATATTTTCCTCTTCAAGCTTAAGTGAAGACACTGTGGCGCAGGCCACATTTTTTATTTCAATATTTTGTTTAATGATCTTTTCAAAAAGTGTTTTATCAGGGTAGAAAATTTTATCCTCCGCGCAAGGGTTTAATAACATACTGCTGAAACTTTCGTGTGAATAACACTTCGAGGGGCTTACTAAGCTTCCAACTGATAGTCTGTCCTTTTCCTCCAAAAGTCCGCATGAGCCAAAAAGGATTATATTTTTGCACGCGGTATCTTTTAGAAATAATACTGCGTCACCGGTGAAACCCGGGCCGATCCCGGTTTGTATAATTGTAAAACCAGGGGCGTCCGCGGAAGAATATATTTTGCCTTTTTTAAAATCAGTTATATTTAAGTTTTTTAATATGTATTTTGCAACGAAAGGCATCAGGACGCAGTTTTCTTTTATACATGACTTTTTTATACCGAAAAGGATTTCAAATTTATCCATTATGCCGTCCTGATATTTTGCTTTTTCAAATAAGTGAGTGGTCGAAACTCCCCGCCCCCTCACTTATATTTTTCTACCGGTTCCATATGGACAACCACATCTGTTATTTCTTTTATATTGGTTTTGATTGTTGATTCAATAGAATTGCTTATTTCATGCGCTTTATCCATCTGTGTATCCGGGTTTATCTGGACGTGCAGGTCCAGGTGTATATCGTCAGGCCTGCCGCGTGTTCTTATCTTATGGCATGTTTTTACCCCTGTAATGTTTAAAACAATATTTTTTATTTTTTTCTCGTCGATCGGTGCGGTATCGCATAATATGTCCGAACCGCCTTTTATTATTTCATAAGCCGCGCCCGCGATAAATAATGAGATGATAATTGTTGCAATAGGGTCCAGAACCGGAAAACCCAATTTTATTGCAATTAACGTAACAAGCACGGATAATGATGTAAATATGTCTGATTTTGTGTGCAGTGAATCTGAAATAAGTATATCACTTTTCAAATCTTCACCTTTTTTATATTCATATTTCATGACTAAAAAATTGATTAGCATCGTGCCGGTTATTATAATAAAACTTTTTATATCCGCCTTAGGAACAGCCGGATTCAGAAAACGCAGTATACTCCCTTTTATCAGGTTAAAACAGACAACTGCCAATAATGCGGCAATGCTTAAAGAAGCGAGTGTTTCATATTTTTTATGGCCGTACGGATGTTCTTTGTCCTTTGGTTTGGATGCAATGGTGATTCCTATAAGCCCTATAATGTTTGACGCGCCGTCAGTCAATGAGTGAAATCCGTCAGCGGTCATGCTTATGCATTGGGTATAAATTCCATAAAGTATTTTTGCCAACGCAACCAGCCAGTTTAGAATTAAAATGATAAACAATATTGACTTGATATTTTTGTAGCGTTTTTGTTCAACAACCTCCATAATAACTATAATTATACCTTATTTTAAACGATTTTTCTATATTTTGTGAAAAACCAGTTATTTTATCGACAAACAAATGAAAAAGTTATAAAATATCAACATATGCATATGCAAAAATACCCGCTTTTTATTGATATTCTCGGAGGATTTGCCGGTTTTCTTACAACAATAGCCTTTTTGCCGCAAGTCATAAAGGTTATAAAGACTAAGTCAACCCATGACCTTTCCCTTGTAATGTTCATTATGTTTTGCATAGGCGTCATATTATGGTTAATTTTTGGAATTTATTTGCAATCCATGCCGGTAATAATTGCCAATTTTTTCACACTGGGATTTTCATTGATTATTTTATGGTATAAAATTAAATATAGGTAAAATTTTGCAAAAGGAGGATTTAAAATGGTAAAAAAAAGCTGGTATTGTATTATCACAGTTTTTTTTATGATTTTAAGCGTTATTACTGCCGCCGTCGGGTGTAAAGGCGGTGAAACAAAAAAGGCCGCAAATGAAGTAATAGATGAATTTACAGGAAA
Source organism: bacterium (assembly GCA_040754625.1). Lineage (NCBI taxonomy): Bacteria > bacterium. The sequence goes on from JBFMCF010000071.1 coordinate 3,496, forward strand.
CCGGGCGGTCAAACAGGGGCGGCAAATGAAAAATAATATCGAAGATATTAAAAAAGAGAGTATTGACAGGGAAGAGAATTTTAAAAAACAAATGGGAAATGAATGAAATATTTTATTGTCAATAAGTTTAATGTTTGATATAATATCTTGTTTTTGCGATATATATGAGGTTTTTTAAAAAGCCAATGTTAGATAGTTTTATCCGGGAAAAATCCAATCAAGGAAAATACATATGAAAGTGGTGATTCTTGCAGGTGGAAGAGGAACAAGACTTAGTGAAGAGACCGGCATGGTTCCCAAACCAATGATTGAAATCGGCGGGAAACCAATACTATGGCATATCATGAAAATATATTCACATTATGGTTATAATGAATTCATTATCTGCCTGGGATATAAGGGTTATATGATTAAAGAATATTTTTCTCATTATTTTTCACATATGAGTGATATAACAATTGATTTGGTTAATAATAAAACAATAATTCATAACACCTTGTCTGAACCATGGAAAATAACCCTGGTAAATACCGGATTTGATACATTTACAGGCGGCAGGTTAAAAAGGATTCAAAGTTATATAAAAAATGAAAGCTTTATGATGACTTACGGAGATGGTGTGGGAAATGTAAATATTAAAGAATTAGTTAAAAATCATAAAAAAAGTAAAAAATACGTCACCCTGACTGCGGTCAAAGCCTCAGAACGGTTTGGGATTTTGGATATTAAAAAGGATAAAAGTAATATTTTAAATTCGTTTAATGAAAAACCAGAGATAACTGATAATTGGATAAATGCCGGCTTTTTTGTGCTGGAACCGGAAATATTCGGTTATATAAAAGGTGACTATACATGGTGGGAGAAAGAACCATTGGAGAGCCTTGCAAAAAATAGCCAGGTAGTTGCCTATAAGCATTCAGGTTTTTGGAAACCCATGGATACACTGAGGGATAAAAACGAATTAGAACAGCTATGGCAGTCAAATAAAGCCTTATGGAAGCTTTGGGAATAAAAATTAAATTTTTTTATGAACAACTTTTGGAAAAACAAGAGGATTTTGGTTACCGGTTATGAAGGATTTTTAGGGTCAAACCTCACTAAATGGTTATTGAATAATAAAGCCAGGATTATTGGAATTGACATAGATGTTAGACGGGATAAAACAATTCTTACAGAAAATGACTATGACAAAATAACTGTAATAAAAGGTAATATTTCCGATTTTGATTTTTTAAAGGAAATTATTTCGAAATATAAAATTGAAATTATTTTTCATCTCGCGGCGGAGGCAATTGTTGAAAGGGCATTAAAAGATCCTTTAAAAACATTTTCTTCAAATATTGAAGGTACCTGGAATATTTTAGAAGCATGCAGGCAGTATGGAAAAGTCGGGACAATTATTATTGCATCAAGCGACAAAGCATATGGCAGCCACAAAAAGCTTCCCTATAAGGAGGATGCTCCTTTAATCGGTAATCATCCTTACGATGTATCCAAAAGCTGTGCAGATTTAATTGCTTACGCTTATTATCACACTTATAATTTACCTGTTGCGGTCACACGCTGTGGCAATATATACGGCCCGGGTGATTTTAATTTTTCAAGAATAATTCCGGATGCAATAAGATGTTTAATTACAGGTGAAACTTTATTGATTAGAAGCGATGGCAGATTTACCAGAGATTATGTTTATGTGGATGATATTGTAAACGGATATGTTATGCTTGCGGAAAAAATGAAGAAAAAGAAATTGCAGGGAGAAGTTTTTAACTTCAGCGATGAAAATCCTCTGGCAGTAATAAAGCTTTTAGAGATAATATCAGCATTAACAAAACAGAAATTAAATTATAGGGTTTTAAACAAAGCAAAATATGAGATAAAAGACCAATTTTTAGATTCTTCAAAAGCCAGAAGACTTCTGGGATGGAAACCAAAATACACATTGAAGGAAGGATTTAAAGAAACAATTGAATGGTATAAAAGATATTTCAGCTGAATTTTATTATGAAAGATACAGAAAAAAATATATCAAAAAATGAAGAAACAGACCATGGATACAATGTAGATTATAAAAATTATATTTCAGGGATTTCAGCCTTATTTTTTTCAATAGTATTTGCCTGGCTTATGATCCCCATAATTGTAAATTTTATAAATCCCTCAATGATAGATATGGCAGAGATAGAAAAAATATTTATTCCTTCAGTACTGAAGGATATTTATCCCGAACCTATGGAAAGGACCATGTTTTTAACCGGGATTGTTTTACTGCCGGTTTTATTGCTTATATTTATCTGTCTTTTTAATTATATTTTTAAAAATATCACTGATTTATCGGTAATAAAGTATAGCTATAATGTTCTGTTTATTGTTTTTCTTGGCATGATAGCATATTTAACATGGGTATCAAATAAAAAGAACCAGTTCTTTTATTTTCAAACCAGCATTAGGCCCGGGGTAAAAAGTATTTTTTCCATTGCTGTTATAAGTTTTTTAATGAATTTATTAATTTTAAATGCACAAAAAAATTATATTTCTAAATTTCTTTCAAAAACTATTTTATTTTTAACTAATTCGATATGTTGGATAATTATACTTTATGCGGTTTTAATAAATGTTTATGGCATTAGCCTGGTAAGGGATATGGGGACTTATAGGGCGCATTTAGAAGGGGTATTTCATTCTGTTGTCCAGGTTTTTTTAGGCAAACAAATATTATATAATCTTGTATCTCAATATGGGTTTTATCCTCATCTTTTAGAGCCTGTATGGAGAATAATAGGATTAAATGTATTCAAATTTACGTTGATTATGGGCCTTTTAATGGGAATATCGCTGGTTTTGTTTTATTTGATTTTTAAAAAATTAGTTGATAATAAAATAATCGCGTATCTGGGTTTTATCACTTCGATTTGGCTGATTGCCACTTATGGCAGAGTTATATTTATGTACAACTGGTATCCTTCAATGATTGATCCTTATTTTCAGTTTTTCCCGATAAGATTTTTATTCCCGGTATTTTCCATTTATTTTACCTATTATTATTTAAAAACATCAAGCAAAAAAATATATTATATGTCGTTTGTTGCATATTCAATTTCTATACTTTGGAATTTTGATACCGGTTTTGTGGTTTATTTAACATGGTTAATTACGTTAATTTATGAAGGAATATGCAGCAGGGATGTTAAAAAAATTATTTTTCATATAGCGAACTGGATTATAATATTTTTTCTGACTATTGCTTTCTTCACATCATATATGTATTTAAGATATGGGCACCTGCCCATGTATAAAGAATTTTTGTTATACCAGAGGATGTATTACGTCTTTGGTTTCGGGATGCTGCCTATGCCTTTAATCCATCCATGGAATCTCGTTGCTATAGTGTATCTGGTAGGGCTTGCAATATCCTTAATTAATCTTTTGCAGGGAAAAAACTCGCTGAAGGTATCTATGATTTTTAATCTGTCTATTCTTGGTGTCGGTGTGTTTTCATATTATCAGGGAAGAAGCCATGATTTTAACATGACGGGGATATGCTATCCTGCAATTGTGTTGTTGGCTGTTTTTGCGGATGCCCTGCTTGAAAAATATAAGCGTGACAGAAATGTATTTAATTTCGTAGCATTGAATTATATAATTTTTTTTATGATTTTTTTCTCAATGAGTTTTATAAAGAATTATAAAATAATTTTTACAACTTTGAAAGAAAGGGTGATGATTTCTCTTAGAGGTGAAAATACACCTGTTAAAAGAAGCGCTGAGTTTATAAAGAACAATACAAAAAGAGGTGAAGAAATTTTGTTGCTTTCAAATTTGTCAGCGATATATTATCTGGAATCCCGGACAATCACTCCAATAAAGAGTGAACCACGCAATATCGTTATGGTTAGTCAGGAAAAAGATGTATTGGATTATTTGGGAAGTAATTTATGTAAAAAAGTGTTTTTAGATGTAAATATTGAAAATAAAACAATTTGGAATTTTGTTCAAACTAATTTTAAACTATCTCTTATAAGTCCGGATAACAATATAGGTCTGTTTATTAAATGATTAGAAGTTGTTTCATAAGCCGGTTTCGTTATACCGTTTGACTGGAGTTTTAGCAGGGAAAGGGAAAATGAGAACATTAGTTACGGGAGGAGCGGGTTTTATAGGAAGCCATGTTGTAGAGACTCTTTTGGAAAATAAGTGTCATGTAACTGTTATTGATAATTTTTCAACAGGGAATCCGGAAAATTTAAGCCACCTTAAAAAAAATCCTAATCTGTTAATAGCAACGGCAGATATAAGCAATTATGAACAAATAAAACCGTATTTTAAAGATATAGATTGGGTTTTCCATCTTGCTGCCCTGGCTGATATTGTTCCATCAATAAATTTCCCATTGAAATATTTTAATTCTAATGTGTTGGGGACAGTAAATGTATTGGAAGCATCCAGGTTAGCTGGTGTTAAGAGGTTTATTTATGCAGCTTCTTCATCTTGTTATGGAATTCCAAAGGAATTTCCCACTTCTGAAAATGCCGATATACAACCGCAATATCCGTATGCCTTCACGAAATATTCAGGCGAACAAGCTGTATTTCATTGGGGCAGGGTTTACGATCTTCCGGTAGTGTCTCTCAGGCTCTTTAATGCTTATGGGCTGCGTTCAAGAACTACAGGCACTTATGGGGCCGTGTTCGGGGTGTTCTTAGCCCAGAAGTTAAATAGTAAGCCTTTTACTGTTGTGGGAGATGGCAATCAAACGCGGGATTTTATTTTTGTTACCGATGTAGCTAATGCATTTTTTATGGCGGCAAATTCTGATTGCCGCCAAGAAGCGATTAACGTCGGTTCAGGAGGAACCTACAGTATTACCAGGCTGGTTGAACTTTTAGAGGGAGAAGTAACATATATTCCCAAAAGGCCGGGTGAGCCGGATTGTACATTTGCAGATATTAATAAGATAAAAAGACTACTTGGCTGGAAACCCGAGGTTACATTTGAAAAAGGTGTAGAAATAATCCTTAACAATATTGGCAACTGGAGAAATGCTCCTGTATGGACAGCCGAGAAAATAGAAACAGCTACCAAAGACTGGTTTAAATATTTAGAAAAATGAAAAAAGAACAACATTCAAAAATAAAAACGATTCGTGATCTTGGAATAATTCTGGAAGACTTGAGGAAAAAAGGCAAAAAAATAGTACATTGCCACGGCTGTTTTGATCTCTTGCATCCCGGACACATTAAACATTTTCAGGCGGCAAAAAGGAAGGGTGACATTCTCGTGGTTACTTTGACAAAAGATGAGTATGTAAACAAGGGGCCGGGCAGGCCAATATTTAATCATCATCTTCGCGCTGACAGCATCGCCGCATTGGAGTGTGTTGATTATGTGGCGATAAATGAATGGCCTGCGGCAACAGAGGCAATTAAAATTATTAAACCAGATTTATATGTTAAAGGCAGCGATTATTCCAATAAAGATGGTGATATTACGGGTAAGATATATGAAGAAGAGGAGGCTGTAAAGTCAGTCGGGGGCATGCTTCATTTTACCGATGAAGCGTCTTTCAGCTCCACTTCACTTATTAACATGTTTCTTTCGCCTTATCCGCAAGAAGCGAGAGAATTTTTCCATAATTTTAGAAAACGATATTCAGCGGATAATATAATTGAACGGATTAAAAGTGTGAAGAAATTGAAAGTTTTAATAGTTGGCGATATTATCATTGATGAATACCACTATTGTGTCGGTATGGGTAAGTCACAGAAGGATTATATTATTGCTACTAAATTTTTGAATGCCGAAGTTTTCGCTGGCGGGGTGTTGGCCGCGGCAAACCACATAGCGGGTTTTTGCGAAGATGTAACTCTGCTTAGCTGTATAGGATTAAAAAACAATTACAATGATTTTATAACCAGCCATCTTAAACCGAATATTAAACAGGTTTTTTATTTTCGTAAAGATGTGCCTACTGTAGTAAAGCGCAGGTTTGTCGATCCGTCTTTTGTTACTAAACTTTTTGAGATTTGTTTTTTGGAAGATTTAATGCCTATGCCTAAAGAAATAGAAGATGATATTTGTGATAATATAAACAAAACAATAAAAAATTATGATATGGTTTTGGTAACAGATTTCGGGCATGGAATGGTTACCCCTAAAATAACCAAATTATTGAGTGAAAAGGCCAAATTCTTTGCGGTTAATGTGCAAACTAATAGCGCTAATTTGGGGTTTAATCTTATTACAAAGGTCAACAAGGCGGATTTTATTTGTATAGATGAGCCGGAGGCAAGGCTTGCATGCCATGATAAAACTTCCAATATCGAGCGCTTGATAGTGGATTTGAGCAAAAAGACGAATTGTGATAAGATTATAATTACCCGGGGGCATAAGGGCTCGCTTGCATATTCCGAGAAAGAAGGATTTTGCGAAATTCCGGTTTTTTCAAAAGATGTTGTTGACAGAATCGGCGCCGGGGATGCTTTTTTTTCAATCGCAGCCCCTTGCGCCTGTAATAATAGTCCCATGGATATTACGGGTTTCGTGGGTAATGCCGTAGGTGCACTTAAAGTATTAATTGTTGGCAACCGGTCTTCGGTTGAACCAATACCTTTATTTAAATATATAACTACACTTTTAAAATGAACCCTGATCTTCTTGGGAATAAAAGGGGATTAAGGGAAATGCCGGAATTTAGAAATAAGACAGGAGGAAGAGCCGGGTGGGGAAAAATCCATTAACTGCACTGGGTGATTTATTCTTAAGCATAGAAGTAACGGACCGTGAACAAAAAGTTATAAATTTTGTAAATGCTGTATCCAGCGTTTCAAAGACCATACTAAAGCGCGCCAAACAGGGAAATAAGATTATTATTATCGGAAACGGCGGGAGCGCGTCTATCGCCAGCCATATGGCTACGGATTTTCTGAAGAACATTAAAATTCCTGCTCTTGCCTTTACTGATGCAAGTCTGCTTACTTGCTTAAGCAATGATTTAGGATATGAAAATGTTTTTTCTGCACCTATAGGAATATTGGCTGATAAAGGCGATGTTCTTTTCGCCATCAGCAGTTCAGGAAAGTCGAAGAACATTCTAAATGCAGTGTCTATGGCACGTAAGAAGGGGTGTTTTATAGCCGGCTTATCGGGTTTTTCTCCGGACAATCCTTTAAGGGAAATGGGGGACATAAACTTTTATCTTCCATCTTCATCCTATGGGGATGTGGAGGTTACACACATGGCAATTTGTCATGCGGTGATAGATATTTTATACAAGGAGCAGGAAAAGCGTGGATAAATATAGAATTGACAGCCATAAATTAATGTATCATATTGACCGGGTCAGTGATTGGCTGAAAGGAAAGACGGTTTATCCAATCTATATGGAAATTTCTCCTGCCGGGTGCTGCAATCACCGCTGTATATTTTGCGGGAAGGATTTTATGAAATACCGGCGCAGGTTTTTAGATACCGGTGTTTTTAAACAAAGATTAAAGGAAATGGGCAGACTTGGAGTAAAAAGCATTATGTATGCCGGCGAGGGAGAGCCATTTTTACATAAAGATATCGCAGATATAATCGCTTTTACCAAAAAATCAGGTATCGATATTGCAATAACAACAAACGGGGTGCTTTTTAATCAGGATTTAGCTGAAAAAACTCTGGCATACATTACCTGGATTAAAGTAAGTATTAATGCCGCCAAAAAAGACACCTACGCGAAAATCCACCATACAAGACCGGAAGATTTGGATAAGGTTTTCAAAAATATGGCTTATGCCGATGAGATACGCAAAAAGAAAAAATATAACTGTACCCTTGGCATGCAAATTATCCTTTTGCCGGATAATTACAATGAAATAGAGTTATTGGCTAAAAAGGCCAGGTCTATCGGCATGGATTATCTCGTGGTGAAACCCTATTCACATCATCCCTTAAGCGAGACTAGTAAATTTAAAGATATTAAATACAGTAAATATCTTGATTTAGCTTCCAGGCTTAAGAAATACAATACAAGGGATTTTAGTGTAATATTTAGAATATATTCGATGCAGAAGTGGGATGAAGCTCGGAAAAATTATAAACATTGTCTGGCGCTTACCTTCTGGGCATATATCGATGCAGGGGGGGATGTCTGGGCATGCAGCATGTATTTAACCAAAAACAAGTTCTATCTCGGAAACATTTATGAAAATACTTTTAAAGATATATGGGAGAGCGAAAAGCGCAATGAACTTGTGCGCTGGGCATCACAGGATTTAAATACTGATAAATGCAGGGTTAATTGCAGGATGGATGAAGTGAATAGATATCTTTGGGATCTGACACATCCTTCTGAACATGTAAATTTTATTTAACCGGGCTTTCGTAAAAAAAAGTCCCCACCGCCTTGGCCGCCTATTTTGTTTCCTGATTTTTGAGTGTCCATTTTAATTCTTAAATACCCGTTAATACATCTTTCTTGACAAAAAAAACAAGCTTTGCTATAATCAAATACTAAATAATAAACCATGCAGGTGTTTGAAATTTCAAACACTTTACAAAAGTATTTAACCCATGCGGGACGTCGAATAATTGGATGTAGTGTTATCTTAATATGAAAGCTAAGCCGATTGATTTAGAAAAGAAAGCGGAGGAACTAAGGAAAGTAGTATTTAAGACTATTTGTTTAAGCGGGGGCGGCCATATCGCAGGATCGCTCTCTATTATAGAAATACTGGAAGTCCTTTATAATGGGATTTTACGTATCAGCCCTAAAGAGCCTATGGCTTCAGAGAGGGACCGTTTTATTTTGAGTAAAGGGCATGCCGGAGTTTCTTTGTATGCAATACTAGCTGATTGTGGATTTTTCCCTAAAGAAGAACTTGATAGATTCGGCAAAGCGGGCAGCATTTTAGGAGGTCATCCTGATATGCACAAAGTACCTGGGATTGAGGCTTCTACCGGTTCTTTGGGGCACGGTTTTTGTTTCGGGACAGGAATTGCCCTGGCGGGAAAATTGGATAAAAAAGATTTCAGGGTTTTTGTTCTTTTAGGTGACGGTGAATGCCAGGAAGGTTCTATTTGGGAAACGGCAATGTTCGCGCCCCAGCATAAATTGGATAACCTGGTTGCCATAATTGATTACAATAAAATCCAGGCGCTTGACAGGCTTGACAAAATTGTTTCGCTTGAACCTTTGGCAGCTAAATGGACGGCCTTTGGCTGGGAAGTTAAAGAAGTTGATGGCCATAATGTTACACAGCTGCAAGAGGTTTTAGGCTGCGTCCCTTTTGTTAAAGGAAAGCCTAGTTTAATCATTGCCCATACCATAAAGGGGAAAGGGATTTCTTTTATGGAGAATGTGGCAATTTGGCATTATCGCATGCCTAATCATGAAGAATTAAAAATCGCATGCAAAGACCTTAATCTGGAAGACCTGCAGGATGAGCCATAATGCGAAATGCTTACATATCGACTTTATATGATTTAGCAAAAGCGGATAAACGTATACTTGCCCTCGTTGCTGATAACGGAGCAATAGTTTATGATCAATTTTGCAGAGACTTTCCGGAACAGTTTTTAAATTTTGGTATTTCGGAAGCCAATATGATAAGTGTCGCGGCGGGTTTGGCTTCTTGCGGCAAAATACCTTTTGCTTATACTATATCTAATTTTATTACGATGCGTCCTTTTGAACAGGTGAGAAACGATGTGTGTTTACAGCGGATGAATGTTAAATTAGTCGGCATCGGAGCGGGATTTATTTATAGTAATTTGGGGCCTACCCATCACTCTGTTGAGGATATTGCATTGATGCGCTCTTTGCCGGAAATGATAATTTTTTCTCCCGCGGATCCTTTGGAGGCCAGAAAAGCCACCTTTGCAGCAGCCGGGCACTTCGGCCCGGTTTATATACGTCTGTCCGCAGGCGGTACCCCTGATATATATACAGAGGATTATGATTTTAGGGTTGGCTGTGCAGTTACTCTGAGAAAAGGCAGAGATGTTTCAATTGTTGCAACAGGTGGTATAATCTATGAAGTTTTAAAAGCAGTTGAAAAATTAGAAGATTTAGGTGTTTCGGTGAGGTTAATAAATATGCACACCATAAAGCCCATTGATAAAGAAACAATTCTGCGTGCCGCTTTCGAAACAAAAGCGATTCTTACTGTCGAAGAGCATACCATCTATGGTGGATTAGGCAGCGCAGTATCTGAAGTAGTCTTGGAAGAAGCTAAGATTCCTATTTGTTTTAAGCGCTTAGGTTTGAAAGGGGTTTTCCCTTCAGGATATGGTTCTTATAATGAAATGAAAGAAATTAACGGCTTGTCCAAAGAAGATATCATTAGAGAATCAAAGACACTTATTGAAGATAAAAAATCACTAAAATGAACCCTAAAAAATAGAATATATAATTCTTTAAGAGGTGCTGGGTGAAAAATCCACTAAATATCATTACGGCATTGCACAAGAAAACCAAAAGAGACTATCTGGCCAGGATGATTAATGATAAAGTCTATTGTATGAAAGTGGCGAAGGAATACGGCAGGGATTATTGGGACGGCCCAAGGCAATTTGGTTATGGCGGATATGTCTATGACGGGCGGTGGGGAAGTGTAGCCAGGAAATTAATCCAGACTTATAAACTAAAAAAGGATGCCAGAATTTTAGATGTAGGCTGCGGCAAAGGATTTTTGCTTTATGAGTTTAAAAAACTGATACCTGGACTTCAAATTTTCGGTTTTGATATCTCTAAATATGCGATTCGCAATTGCAAACCTGAAGTAAGAAAAAATTTATTTGTGCATAAGGCCCAAAATAAATATCCCTTTAACGATAAGGAATTTGACCTGGTAATTTCTGTAACCACTTTACACAATTTAGCTGTTTATGACTTAAAAAATGCCTTAAAAGAAATTGAACGCGTCGGCACGAATAAATACATAGTAGTGGAAAGCTACAGGACCGACGAAGAATTGTTTAATTTGCAGTGTTGGGCTTTGACCTGCCAGGCTTTTTTTAACACAAAAGAATGGGTGTGGTTGTTTGGTGAATTTGGCTATACAGGTGATTACGAGTTCATATTTTTTGATTAACAGTTTGCTGAAAAAGTCCAATCTGCTGCGTTGTGCGCTACGTTCCCTTGTGCGGCGTATACATAACATACGCCTCCGTGGTCACTTGCACACGCCTTGCATCTTGGCCTTTTTGAACAAACTGCCGCCATATCGGGCTGGTTTTAATGATAATAATTTTTAAAGGGTAAAACATGGGTTTGAAATATACAAAAATGAAGGTCTTTCACTATAAGGAAAAGTTAGACTCTTTGCCAGAGGGAAAAAGGATTTTGTCTCCCATTCATATCCGTATTAAGCCGACCAATGTTTGCAATCATAACTGCCGCTATTGCGCTTATCGGGTGGATAATTTACAGCTTGGCAAAGATATGGTAACAAGAGATTATATTCCTAAGGAGAAAATGCTGGAAATAGTAAGAGATATGCGCGATATGAACGTAAAGGCGGTAACGTTCAGCGGTGGCGGAGAACCGTTTTGCTACCCCTATTTATTAGAAACAGTAAAGGAGTTAATAAAGGCCAAAATTAAATTCGCCTGCCTTACAAATGGTTCATTGTTGACTGGAGAACTGGCGGAAGTTTTTGCGCGTCACGCGACGTGGCTAAGAATTTCTATGGACGGCTGGGACGATGCAAGTTACCGCCTTTATCGCAGGGTCAGTGATAAAGAGTTCACCAAGATTGTAGATAATATGCGGCATTTTCAGCAATTAAGAGGGAACTGTAATTTGGGGGTCAGCCTTATTGTGGATAAAGATAATGCACCCCATATTTATGATTTTATCAAGAAGATAAGCTCTATCGGCGTCAATAGCATTAAGGTTTCTCCTTGTATAATAAGTAATAGCGGCAAAGAAAACAATGCCTATCATAGAGCAATATTCGATACGGTAAAAGAAAAGGTTTCCCGGTCAGTAAGCGATTTTTCAAGTAAAGATTTTGAGATTTTTGATTCATATCATTTGCTGGAGGAAAAATTCGCCAAAGATTACAACTGGTGCCCTTATCAACAGGTTCTTCCTGTTATCGGCGCGGATCTAAACATCTATCCATGCCAGGATAAAGCGTATAATCTGGATGAAGGTTTGATTGGCTCTATTAAAAACCAGTCGTTTAAAGACTTCTGGTTTGGCGATAAAAACCAGTTCTTTAAAATTAATCCTTCGAAAGTTTGCAACCATCATTGTGTTGCAAACGAAAAAAATAAAATGATTCTTGAATATTTGAACACAGAAGAGGGGCATTTAGAGTTTGTATGATGATCGGAATATTGGGAGCTTCCGGCCTTATTGGTTATAATTTGTTTGTTTTTTTCAAAAGTAACGGAATTCAGACAATAGGCAGTTACTACTCGAATAAAAGAGACGGTCTGGTTAAACTGAACCTGTTTGAAGATAATTTTTCTATTTTTAACGGCTGTACGCATGTAGTTATAGCTGCGGGAATAACTAATATTGATGACTGTTTCCGTTATAAACAAGAGGCGTACAGATGCAATGTGGAAAAAAATATTGAGCTTATCCGTTATTTAGCAGATAGAAAGATTAAACCGATTTTTCTTTCTTCTGACCAGGTTTTTGACGGTAACAAAGGCAATTACGATGAAACTGAAAAAACCAATCCGGTAAATTATTATGGGGACTGTAAAGTTCAGGTAGAAGAGTTTATGCGTAAGAATTTAAAAGATTACCTGATTTTGCGCCTGAGCAAAGTTTACAGCCGGAATTTAAACGATGGCGGAATGTTTGCAGAAATTTTTGAGAAACTAAGAGACGGGAAAAAAGTAACAGGGGCTTACAATCAAATCTATAACCCTACTGATGTAGAGATTATCTCTATGGGTATCTACCACTCGATAAACGCAGATTTGACAGGGCTTTATCATTTAGCGGACAAAAACATTATAAGCAGGTTTGAATTTGCAAAGAACATTGCAAAAGAATATAACTTTAACCAGTGTTTAATTGAAAGAATAGATTTTAATAGTTTGCCGCTTTTAGAAAAACGCGCGCTGAATTCTTCTTTAAACGTTGAGAAGTTCCATAAAACCTTTACCGCGGTTTAACCCGCGTAATATACAAAGAAAGGGAAAGCTGTATGCTTTCTACAAAAGAACCGCAATTTAATAACCTGTTCAACAATTATCAGAAATTAGGACCGGTAAAACTTGGTATGCATGCCAGTCATATCTGGAGGACTGATCCGAAACGTTTAGTATTCATGCTGGCCAGATATAAGTTTGTGGCAAAAATGCTTTCAGGCTGCAAGGAGGTGTTAGAAATCGGCTGCGGCGACGGGTTTGGCGCGGAAATAGTGCTTCAGGAAGTAAAGAAGGTGCACTGCGTTGATTTTGACCCTTTGTTTATTGATCACTGCTGTAAAGAAAAACAAAACAAAAGATTGACTTTTGAAATGGCCGATTTAACGAAACGCCCGGTTTTTCCCAGGAAAGACGGCATCTATGCTGTGGATGTGCTGGAGCATATAAAGAAAAGTGATGAGAGTAACTTTTTGAAGAATATTGTTTCTTCATTAAAAAGAAACGGTGTTTGTATTATTGGTACGCCGACTTTAGAGAGCCAAATGTATGCTTCTATATGGAGCAAGGAAGGCCATGTTAATTGCAAATCAGGAGTGGATTTGAAGAATTGCATGATGAGGTATTTTGAACATGTTTTTTTATTTAGTATGAATGATGAAATAGTGCATACCGGTTTTTATCCCATGGCGCACTATCTTTTTGCGCTTTGTACAAATCCGAAAAGAGGTTTAGGCAATAAATGAAGACTAATTCGGTAATTAACCCATTTATTTCCTTTTATACTAAATACAAGATTTCACCTGTTCATCAGGATATCCGGAACTTTAGGCGTCATCTTCTGCGCAGGGAGAAACTTTATAGACTGCTTGGACTTGTGCCGGTAACCTTTAAAGATAAAGCCATATTGGAAATTGGTCCAGGTGGTGGTTATAACGCTTTAGTTTTATTCTTATGGGGTGCTAACATAGATTTTATAGAGCCTAATCCTAAGGCACGGGAGGAACTGCCGATATTATTTAAAAAATATAAAATAAAGGATGACAGATGGAAACTATTTCCCTGCAAGGCGGAAGAGTTTGAAATAAATAAAAAATATGATGTTGTTATTGCAGAAGGTTTTATTCCGGGTCTTTATCGCAGAAATGAAGTTATCGCAAAGATTTCGGATTCGGTAAACTTTGGAGGAGTTGTGGTAGTCACATGCGTAGATGAACTGAGTTTTTTCTTTGAATTGGTGAAGCGCTTGATAGCCCACAGGTTTCTGCAGAAGAAAAACGCGGAGGAATTTTCAAAAAAGGTAACATTACTCTCTCGTGCTTTCTCCTCCCATCTAAAAAGCTTAAAATTCGCTTCCCGGCCTATACAGGATTGGGTGACGGATAATTTTTTAAACCCTGCAATTTACGGGAATTTTTTTAGCGTTGCTGAATGTATTGAAGAATTCGGGGAAAATTTTATGCCGCTTGGCAGTTCGCCGTCAATGTTTACCGATTATTCCTGGTATAAGGATACAGAGTTCAACAGCCGTAATTCGTTTTTAGAGCAATTTTATGCCAAAAGGCACGTTTTAATGTCGTGGAATATGCCTGAGACCATAAGGACTAAAGAGGCCAATAATAATCTTGCGCAGGAAATATCCGAATTACGGAAATTCGCCGGTAAAGCGGAGCAGGATTTAACTGAGAAGAGTATTAAGGAGATAGTTAAGCGACTACAAAGAATCAAAGGTTTAATAAGAGCCGTCGATATAAGAATATACAAAGCGATAAATGAGGCAATAGGCCTGTTACTTGACAAAGATTTAGATGAATTTAAAATTTCCCATGCAAGTGGATTGGCATCCGCCTTTGGCAGGGGACAGCAATACTTAAGTTTAGCAAAGAAATTTACAACATAAAAGATAAAGGACGCGTGAAGTGTACCCCAAACAGAATAATTGAGGTGAATAATGTCATATGATATTTTAAACTCAGAATCAATGCTTAGATATATACCGCAGTGCTTTGAAAAAGATCTTACTATAATGATACCCTGTTATAATGAGGAGGGGAATATTATTGGCACATTCGATACCTTGATTCCTGTCTTATGTAAGATGCCATTTTCCTGGGAAATTATAGTTATTGATGATGCCTCGCATGATAATTCTAAGGAACTTATACGGGGTTATATTAACTCACACCCGCATTATTGTATTAGCTTGAAGGTAAGGGAGAAAAATGCCGGTCTTGCACAAAATTATTATGATGGAGCATTTTTAGCCAGAGGTAAATATTATAGATTGATTTGTGCGGATAATACCGAGCCAAAAGAGACCTTGGAAAAAATTTTCAGTTTATTTGGCAAAGCCGATTTAATTATACCGTATCACGTTAAAGCAGAAGGCCGTACTTTTTTTAGAAAGACGCTTTCAAAGACTTATACTATTCTTGTAAATTTAATAGGCGGACATAAAATAAAATACTATAATGGATGTGCCTTGGGTCTTACCTATCTGGTGAAGCGTTGGCATACGGGTTATAACGGTTTCTGTTTCCAGGCAGATATTGTTACTAGAGCAATAGAGCAGGGTTTTAGTTATTTGGAAATTCCAGTTATAGCGCAAGAAAGAAAGTCAGGCATTTCAAGAGCACTTCGGTTAAGAAATTTTCTGTCTGTAGCCCATTTTTTTTTAGATTTAGTAATTCGTCGTGTGAACAGAATCTGCTTTGATTAATTCTTTCTCAAAAAATAATGTGAAAAGGGGAGTTGTGAAAATACTATTTTTGGGTTTAGGGATATTTGGTTTAGCGTTTATTTTACAGATGGTTGTGTGGAAAGTGCATTTGCCTAAAAGGCATACAAAAACAATATTAGAATTGTTTTTTTCTGTTTTTCTTGTTAGTTTTATTTTTTTTAGCCGTTTATCTTTGCAGGGTTATGAATATATTCATATTGGATTTTTTTATATCTCTTTAACTTTATTTTATATCATGAACTATTCAGCAATAGAAGCTGATAGCCCGTCTTTATTAATGCTTTTAGAAATTTCCAAAGCAGGAAACAAAGGGGTAAAAAAGGAAGAATTTTTGAATAATTTACCTGATGATTTATTGGTAATATCCAGGATCGATGCTCTTGTTCTTGAAAAAATGGCGTATATCGATAAGGATAAATATTATATTACGAAAAAAGGTATAATTTTTGTTCGGGTTTTTGTGCTGTATAGAAGGTTTTTAAAATTACCTGAAGGAGGTTGACAATTGCATATTGGATATTTACAGTTATCGGTTCCGATAATAGCTTTATTATTTAATGCACTTACACAGATCAGTTTTTATAAAATTATTCCCAGGCTGGGTTTGTTAAAATCAGAATATGCGGGATTTATTTCAGGCTGTTTTTTAATTTTGGTAATTGAGGTGTGGATATTTTTATCAGGCGGTGCTGCGTTAAGTAATGTGATAGCCATATCGGCTGTTAATTTTATTATATATTTTTGTTTAGGGTTCTTATATTTTGCTTTTATTAATCTGGGAGAGACTGCCATAAGAATAAGGTTATTAAGGGAGCTATTGAATGCAAAAGAAGGGCTTTCTTTTAAAGAAATATTATGCCGGTATAATACTAATGAAATTATTGAGAGACGGATCAAGAGAATGGAAAAAAACAGGCAAATTATCTGTATGAATGATGGAAGCTATCACATTGGGAATAATTTTTTATTGTTGATTGCCAAAACTATGGTACTGCTTAAATTGGTCATCTTAGGCAAAAAAGTGAGTTTAGTTAAAAAGTAATCGGGTTGCGCAAAGACCTGAAAGAATTAAAAATGGTTAAACTTTCTGATTATGTAATTGATTTTTTGGTCAGAAAAAAAATTTCTGATATTTTTATGATAAGCGGAGGCGGCATTATCCATCTTGTTGAATCGGCAGGAAACAACAAGGCAATAAACTATTTTTGTAACTATAATGAGCAGGCTACTACTTATTGCGCAGAAGGATATGCGAGATTAAAAAATAATGTTTCAGTGAGTTTAGTAACAACAGGTCCGGGAAGCACAAACGCAATTTCCGGAGTTGCGAGCGCATGGGTCGATTCGGTCCCTGTAGTCGTTATTTCAGGCCAGGTAAAAAGAGAATTGATCGCTGATTATACCAAACTGAGGCAGATAGGCGAGCAGGAAATTAATATTATCGATATAGTCAGGCCGATTACCAAATACGCGGTCACAGTTGATTCAGCAAAAATGATAAAATATGAATTGGAAAAGGCGTTTTATACGGCCGTTAATAATAGGCCCGGGCCTGTATGGATAAATATCCCGCTTGATGTACAGGGGAGTTTTATAAATGAAAAAGATCTGGTTTCCTTTAAAACAGAAGCCCGTGATCCCGCCAGGAAAAAAAGATACCTTAAAAGTAAAGTAAAAAAAGCGGTTGATATTCTTAAAAAATCAAAAAGACCGGTTATGATATGCGGTTATGGAATAAGACTGGCGGGGGCTGAAAAGTTGCTCAGTGAAACTTTGAAGAGCATTCATATTCCTGTTTTGCTTTCATTTAACGGCATGGATTTACTTCCGGAAAACCATTTTTTATTTACCGGGAAGCCCGGGATTATCGGCCAGCGCCGGGCTAATTTTGCCTTACAGAATTCAGATTGCGTTTTAAGCGTGGGTTCAAGGCTTAATATTAAAATAGTTGGTTATGATTACAAAAATGTTGCTTTAAAGGCAAAGAAAATTATAGTTGATATAGACAAGGAAGAATTAAAAAAACCTACAATTTCGGCGGATTTACCAATAGAAGCTGACGCAAAAGATTTTCTTGAAGAATTATTAAAGCAGGTTAAAAAAGAAAAACTTGATGTACCTGAAAATTGGATTGAGGCCTGTAAAAAGTGGAAGAAACGTTATCCGGGTATCACGCCAGAATTTTTAAAAGATAGAAAACATGTAAATACTTATGTGTTTTATGATAGGCTTTCAAAATTATCCAGCCGGCAAGATGTAATTTTAAGCGGGAATGCCTTGTCCGCGTTATGCCTTTATCAGGCTTTTAAAGTCAAAGAAAAACAGCGGGTATTTACAAATAACGGGTATGGAGCAATGGGATGGGATTTGCCTGCGAGTATAGGCGCGTGTATCGCCAATAATAAAAAGCGGACTATCTGTGTTACCGGTGACGGCAGTATAAATATGAACATCCAGGAGCTTATGATGGTCCGGCATTATAACCTGCCGGTAAAAATATTTATTTTTAATAATTCAGGGTATACATCGATCAGGTTGACCCAGGACACATTTTTTAAAGGGCATTATGTAGGTTCCGATGCAAATTCAGGTGTAAGTAATCCAAATTTTCAGAAGATCGCTCATGCCTACAATTTACCTTATGAGAAAATTTCCAATAACAATGAATTGGATGAAAAAATAAAAAAGGTTTTATCTTCGGATGGGCCAGTGTTTTGTGAATTAAATGTGTCTCCGGCTCAGGGTGTGGTGCCAAAAACCACTTCTTATAAAAAAGAAGACGGAAGTTTTGAATCAAGGCCGCTGGAAGACATGTTTCCATTTTTATCAAGAGAAGAATTAAGGGAAAATATGCGGATTTCCGAAGATGATTAGAACCGGCTTATGAAACCGCTTCTAAACAAAATAGGAGGGGGCTATGGAAAAAAACAATGGTATATTTGATAAATTATTTATTTTTGAAATGGCTAATAATCACATGGGGAGTACCGAACATGGATTAAAAATAATCAGGGAACTGAATGATGCGCGGAAAAATTTCAATTTTAAATTCGCGTTTAAACTTCAATACCGCCATTTAGATACTTTTATTCATCCTGATTATAAAGATAGAATGGATGTAAAATATGTAAAAAGATTTTCAGAAACAAAATTGGACGAAAACCAATTTAAGGTTTTAAAGGATGAAATCAGCAGGTTAGGCTTTATTTCTATTTGTACGCCATTTGATGAAACTTCAGTCGGTTTGATAGAAAAACATAAATTCGACATTATAAAAATCGGGAGTTGTTCTTTTACAGACTGGCCGCTGCTGGAAAGAATTGTTAAAACTAATAAACCTGTTATTGCCTCTATTGCCGGAGCTTCCCTGGAAGAAATAGACAAAGTAGTCAGTTTTTTTGACCACCGCAATAAAAATTTTGCCTTGATGCATTGTGTGGCTGAATATCCGACAAAAAACAATAATCTGCAGCTAAATCAGATTGACCTGATAAAATCAAGATATCCCCATTTAAAAGTGGGTTATTCTTCCCACGAACATCCGGACAGTCTTGATTCAATTAAAATAGTTATTGCTAAAGGTGCTGGTATTTTTGAAAGGCATGTCGGTGTAAGGTCAGACAAGATTAATCTCAATGATTATTCATCAACGCCGGAACAAATTCATAAATGGCTGGAGGCTGCAGAAACGGCTTTTGAAATTTGCGGGATTAGCGGGAAAAGAATAAAGCCAGTTGAGAGCGAAATGGCAAGTTTACAAGGTTTAAAAAGAGGGGTTTTTGCCAAAAGGATGATTAAAAAGGGAGAAAAAATCGGGCCCGGAGATGCTTTTTTTGCAATTCCCACGGTAAAAGACCAAATTACGGCCAATGATATATCAAAATATACCGAATTTTCCGCGGTCTCGGATATTGACAGGAATATGCCTTTATTGTTATCGAATACAAAACAGATAGATAACAGGGAAAAGGTTTATAAAATAGTACAGGAGATAAAAAAAGTTATACAAAAAAGCGGTGTTTTTGTCCCCAATAAATTAGACCTGGAGATTTCACATCATTATGGTATTGACCGCTTTTTAGAATGTGGATGCACAATTATTAATTTTGTTAACAGGGAATACTGTAAAAAACTTATTGTTCTTATTCCCGGGCAAAGCCACCCTGAGCAGTATCATAAATTAAAAGAAGAAACATTTTATATATTGTCAGGAGAAGTAAATTTTGTTTTTGATGGAAAAGAACGGGTTTGCGGCCCAGGAGAAATAGCTGTGGTAGAACGGGGGGTAAAGCACATTTTCAGCAGCAAAACCGGGGCTGTAATTGAAGAAATTTCTTCGACACATTATAAAGATGATTCCTATTACACAGATAAAGAAATATTGAAAAATGACAATAGAAAAACTTTAATTACTTATTGGGTGAGTTAATTTTTAAAATGAAAACAATTGTCTGGGATGTAGATGATGTCCTTAACGACCTTATGCGTTGTTGGTTTGAACAGAGCTGGTTACTGGCCCATCCGGAATGTAAATTAAAATATGAAAATCTAAAAGAGAACCCGCCGCATAAAATATTAGGGGTAAGTTTAAAAGAATACCTGGCTTCATTGGATAAATTTCGTATTTCTGCGAAAGCCCGGAAAATGCGTCCTGTCCGGGAAGTTTTAGATTGGTTTATTAAAAACGGCGGCAGTTACCGTCATATGATTTTGACCTCGCGCCCCTTGCGAACAATCCCGGATTTGTCAAACTGGGTATTTTATTTTTTTGGACCTTGGATAAGAGGGTTTTATTTTGTCCCTTCCGAACGTGAAGGCGAGAATATTGTTAAATATGACCGGGATAAATATGATTATCTCAAGTGGTTTGGAAAAGCGGACATTTTTATTGATGATAGTCCCGATAATATTCAAAGTGCGGAAAAACTGGGGATTAAAGTCATTTTGATGCCTCGTCCGTGGAATAAAAGCAGGTTAACAATTAATAAAACCCTAAGTTTATTGAAATAATATTTTCATTTTGATTTTATGAAAAAAATATTTATTACAGGCGGATCCGGGTTCATCGGCCGTAATTTAAAAGAACAGTTGAGTAATGGCTATAAGATATTTGCGCCGGCAAGCGCAGATATTAATTTGCTTGATGAAAATTTAGTTTCAGAATATATAAAAAAGAATGATTTTGATATCATAATTCACTGTGCAACATGGAACGCCACCAGAAATTCTAAAAAAAATATTTCCGAAGTGCTGGACAATAACTGCCGCATGTTTTTTAATCTTGCAAGATGCAGCAGCTTTTATGGAAAAATGATTTATTATGGCTCCGGAGCTGAATATGACAGGGACCACTGGATGCCAAAAATGAACGAAAATTATTTTGATACTTATGTTCCAAAAGATGGGTATGGTTTTTCAAAATATATAATGGAATTATATGCTGAGCGTGCAGAAAACATATATAATTTGCGGCTGTTCGGTGTGTTTGGCAAATATGAAGACTGGGAAATACGGTTTATCTCAAATGCGTGCTGTAAAGCCCTCTGGGACCTGCCAATAACTATAAAACAAAATGTATTTTTTGATTATATGTATATTGATGATCTTGTAAAAATAACAAAATGGTTTATAGAAAACCAGCCGCGGGAAAAAACTTATAATATTTGTTCCGGGAAAATTTTTGATTTGCTGACACTCACAAAGAAAATTTTAACAATATCCGGTAAGAATCTTGATATAATTATTAAAACCGGCGGTTTCGGCGTTGAATACAGCGGTGACAATACAAAGCTTATTAATGAAATTGGCAAACATGATTTTGAAGATATGGATATTTCAATAAAAGAATTATATAACTGGTATATGGTTAATAAGAACAGTATCGATAAAAGTAAACTTCTTGTTGATAAATAGGAGAAAACATGAGGTTAATTAGTGTAATAACACCTTGTTATAATGAGGAAGAAAATGTAGAAAAATTATATCAAAGTGTTAGAGATGTTTTTTTGGAATTAAATAATTACCGGTATGAACATATTTTTATTGATAACGCCTCGGAAGATAAAACTGTTGATATACTGAAGCGGATTGCCGGGAAAGACAAAAATGTAAAAATTATTGTAAATTTAAGAAATTTTGGGCATATTCGTTCTCCCTATCACGCGTTACTTCAGGCAAGAGGTGATGCAGTAATAGGTATGGCGGCAGATTTTCAGGACCCGCCGCCGTTAATTAAAGATTTTATAAAGAAGTGGGAGGAGGGTTTCAAAATAGTAATTGGGAGAAAAATAAACAGTGAAGAAAATCCTTTTATGTTTGGTTTAAGAAGGCTTTATTATAATTTTATTCAGAAATGCTCACAAACCCGCCAGATAAAAAATTTCACAGGTTTTGGCTTGTATGATAAAAAATTCATTGATATTTTAAAACAACTTAATGAACCTTATCCTTATTTCAGAGGGCTTATTGCCGAACTTGGATTTGAAATTGCTGAAATAGAATATTTTCAGCCAGGCAGGAAAAAAGGCAAAACAAAAAATAATTTTTACACTTTATACGATATGGCAATTCTTGGGTTTGTAAGCTATTCCAAAGTGCCCTTAAGAGTAGCAACTTTTATTGGCATAATAACCGCTATAATCAGTTTTATCGTGGCCTTGCTATATTTTGTTTATAAGATTATCTTCTGGGATAGTTTTTCTGTGGGAATGGCACCTTTAGTCATCGGACTTTTTTTCTTTTCATCTATTCAGCTGTTTTTCCTTGGGATAATAGGGGAATATATTGGTGCCATTTACACCCAGGTTAAAAATAGGCCGTTAGTTATTGAAAAAGAACGGATTAATTTTGACAATTAGAATTTATGTAACAGGGCACTGTCTGATAGGAAACTGACTAAATGAATTATTGTGAAGAAGAAAAAAACATAAAAGATATTCTTGCAGTAAAACAAACTTTTGATAAAAATGCTTTCCTTTCACATCATGGGCGGACAATTATATATGGCGCAGGAGAAACGGGTAAAAGGGTCCGTGTCCTGTTAGAACGATATGGAATCAAAATAGATTGTTTCCTTGATGAAAAAGGCGGCAAGAACATATTTGTCGACAATATCCCTGTTTTTAAACCGGGTGCCGGTATTGCTGATAAAACAGCAATTGTTATTGTGGCTATTTTTAATCACACAACAGATATTATCCCCGTTATAGCCCTGCTTAAGGAAATGGGGTTTACAAGGATAATTCCATACACCGAGTTTTTTATACATTTTGCAGATGATCTCCCGGTCCATTACTGGCTTGGGCCGGTTGATATATATAAATCCCATATTTCTGAAATTACAACTGTTTTCTCCATGCTGGATGACCGGCACAGCAAAGAACTATATCTGTCTTTGCTGAGGTTTCGTATCACGGGGAACCCTGCTTATATGCCGCAGCCGCAAATCGGAAACATCTATTTTCCATTGGATGTTCCGGGGAGAAGCAAGCCCTGTCATTTTATTGACTGCGGGGCGTTTTCCGGTGACACTCTTGTGTCAGCGAGAGAAAGATTCGGCATTCTGGGCAGTGTCCGGGCTTTTGAACCAGACCAGAAGAATTTCCGGCAGTTAGTCCAGCTAAACAATGATATCCGTTTTTCTGAAGATACAGTAATAATCCCCTGCGGAGTCTGGTCGTCTACTGTCCAGCTTCGCTTTGCTTCAGAAAATTGTTCTGCAGCCAGCAGTGTTTCGGATAAGGGAGACAGTATTATACAATGTGTTACTCTTGATGATTGCCTTGGTGGCTACAAACCGACGCTTATTAAGATGGATGTTGAAGGCAGCGAGCTGGAAGCCCTGGAGGGATCAAGAAATATGATTGTATCCTCACGGCCGCAGCTTGCTGTTTCCGTATACCATACGCCTGATCATTTATGGAAAATTCCCATGTTTATAAAAGAAATTGTGCCTGACTATAAATGTTTCTTAAGATTACATGGTGCCAACGGATATGATACAGTCTTTTATGCTCACATTTAAGAGGTTTACATTTACAAGGTAAAAAATGAAAAGATGTTGCCCTATTTGTTCCTGTCTGGAGAAAACAATCCTTTATAAGCAGAATTTTAATAATAAAGCTATATCTTTAATAGAAAATTATGATGTTGCTGTATGCAAGGATTGTGGATTTGGGTATGCGGACAATATTCCTTCACAGGCTGATTTTAATAATTATTACGCAGTAATGTCTAAATATGAATTTAATTATAAGGATGGAATTGTTTCAAATGATTATATTGATCATTACACAAAAATTGTTAATTTTTTGATTCCACATATAAAAGACAAGAATGCAAGAATATTAGATATCGGGTGTTCAACAGGCGGGTTATTATCTATTTTTAAATTAAACGGATATTCAAATTTATCAGGGATTGATCCCTCGCCGTCATGCGTGAGAAGTGCAAAAGAATTATATGACATTGAAGCATCAGTTAGTGATATTTCTAATTTCAATACCAGCGGAAAATATGATTTGATTATTTTATCCGCTGTTTTAGAACATTTAGTTGATTTCAATGATTCAATGCAGAAAATCCGGGCGTTATTAAAAGATAATGGATTATTATTTATTGAAGTTCCTGATGCAGAAAGGTTTTATTTATATATATCAGCACCTTTTCAGCAATTCAGTATTGAACATATTAATTATTTTTCACAATATTCCCTAAAAAAATTTTTATCCAATTTCTCTTTTAAAATAATAGAAATAAAGCAGAATGAAAGTAAAATAAATTTAACTGTGGAACCCGATATTTTCGTTTTATCGGAGAAGATTAATAATGGAAAAAATAAAGCCGGGAGGGATAGTATTTCTGAAGTAAATATTAAAAAGTATATAAATCAATCTTCCAACATTGATTTAGAAATAAGGGGAATCATTAATGAAAAGCTGTTAAACAAGAGCAAAATAATTGTATGGGGGGTAGGGACTCATACTCAAAGGCTTATCGGTTCCGGATTGGAGCTTTCAAAAATATTATTTTTTGTCGATTCAAATGTTAGATATATCGGTAAAAAACTGAAAGGAATAGAAATAAAATCCCCGGGCGATATTCAGGAAGAAAATGCCCCGATATTAATTTCGACTTTTTCTTACCAGCAGGAAATTGAGCATCAAATCAGGGAAGTTTTAAAATTAAAAAATGAAATCATAAAAATATATTGAATAACCTTGCTTATACTGTATAAAAGGGGAAGTTATAATGGAAAATAAAGTAAATGAAAAAACCGAGAACTGGGGAAAATGGACTCCCTTCTTTTTGTTTGCCATTGTTACAATTATATATTCCTTCCGGTTTTTTGAACCGGGGACAAAGATATTCGGGCATGATACTTATCTTCTGCAAGGCGGGAATGATTTTAATCAGGACTCGTATAACAGGGGGGAAATTCCTTTCTGGATACCTTATTCTTTTAGCGGCATGCCTAATTTGGCCGCCCTCAGTACAGAAGCGGTTTATCCAACCTTTATAATCTGGCATTTGCTGAAAGTGCCGCCGCATTTAATTTATTTATTCGAATATATGATAAGCCTTTGTGCCGCCGGTTTTTTTACATATTTATTTGCAAAAACCCTGGGGCTCGCTGAAATAAGCAGTTTTGTCACAGGTGTTTTTTTTATGTTTTGCGGTAATTTATCCACGATAATCAATCCCGGACATATAAATAATATGGAGGCGATATCCGTTATTCCATTGGTATTTTATTTTTTAGAAAAAGGTTTTCAAAACAAAAAATATTTCTATTTTGTATTAGTCGGATGTGTTTTTGGATGGCAGAGTTTAGCAGTTGGATACCAGATAATGGTATATACAATTGTAACGGCAGGATTATACCTGTTGTTCAAAATAGTATTTTTAAAAGAACCACCTAAATATCTGTTTTATTTTATATCCGGAATAATGATAATCCCTTTAATCTCGGCGGTTCAGTTTTTGCCGTCTTTTTTCTATTTAAAACATTCATACCGGGCGGAACCGACATATAAATATTTTACAAGCTGGTCATTTCATCCGGCAGAAGTGATTACCTATTTAATCCCCCGTTTTTTTGGCTTAATGGAGGAAACCTACTGGGGGCATAATCCATTTTGGTTAAACACCTATTATTTAGGTATATTGCCTATCCTCTTAAGTTTTGTAGCAGTGTTTTTCTTGTTAAAGAATGATAAAAAAGTTTTAGGTTTTACTATTTTAACAACTCTTGCCCTGGTTCTTTCTTTTGGAGGAAATACACCGCTTTACCGGATACTTTATTATATGCCTGTTATTTCAAAATTCAGGACATCGGCGAGATGGACAATATTTTTTGATTTTTTTCTGATAATTCTTGCCGGCATAGGGGTCAATTTTATATTTGAATTTGTGAATAAAAAACATAAGCCGGGGGATTTCAGAAAATTTAATATTTTTAAAATATCACTGGTTATATTAAGTATTTCATTTTTAGTTTCGTGGCTGGTATTTTTATTAAATTCTTCAAAAATTGCCAATGCTATGCAGAGTTGGGAATTAATAAGAAACAGATTTGCTTACGAACATGGGCCTTATATCACAGGTATCCTTTATAAAATGATAAGCGGGGACATGCTTAAACTGGCATTGTTATTTACAGTCAGCGCAATATTGATAATTTTAGGGTTTTATTCAAAGCTGAATAAATATGTTTTTCTGGGCGGCTTATTATTTATATATTTTATTGATATAATACCGGTTATAAATTTATGTGTCAGGAAGGTCCCGGTTGCAGAACAAAACATCCAAAGAGAAGAGATTGTAGATTTTTTAAAAAATGACAAATCTCTTTACAGGGTATTGCCATTAGGAGAATTATTTGACAAGAATTGGTTTGCTTCGGAAAAAATTCAAAGCGTTAATGGATATGGTGTTCCTTTGAAAGATTATTATGAGGCAAGGGGAAAGGGATTGTTTAATAATATCTCTTTTTTAAGTTTACTGAATGTAAAGTATGTAATAACCGGTGCATTGATAAATCACGCTGCCTTCCAGTTAGTTTCAAGCAAAAATATTAATATTTATCAAAATCTGGCAAATTTACCAAGGTCGTTTTTGTATAACAAAGTGGAAGTGATAAAAAACAAAGAAGAAATTTTTAATAAAATTAATCAAAATAATTTTAATTGTATAGAACGTTTGATTATCAATGAGGATTTTAATGAAAAACTGGATGATTTAACATTTAAAGGCAATGAAGCGAAAATAATAAATTTCAGTCCCAACCGTATTAATATCGAGGTTGAGGCCCCCGGGGATTGTATGTTGTTCTTAAGTGAGATTTATTACCCCGAATGGAAGGCAAAAGTGGACGGGAATGAAGCAAAGATTTATAATGCATTTGGAGTATTCAGGGCGGTCTATTTACCCAAAGGTTATCACAAAATAGAATTTTGGTATAGTGCTAAAATATTTTATATAGGATTATTTATAACAATTATAACTGCAGCGGGTGTTTTAATAATGATATTGTCCAATAATAGATTAAATAAGGGACAGCGATAGGCATAAAATGATTAAAATTTTAAATATCGGAGATATTTTTATTTATCCGGCAGCACCCCGGGTGGTTCTTATCGTTTCACAGCCTGACTCGGAGGGAAATGTGCAGGCAATTTCCGGGGTTACTGATATTGAGAAAAGTAATAACAAGCGGTACCAACTGGTTATTAAAAAAAGTGATTTGAGGGAAGGAAGTCTGGATAAACCAATTAATTTTTCCTTTAGAACGCAAACTGCTGTAAATAAAAAGTTTTTACATAAAAAGATAGGCACAGTAGATAATGAAAAGATTGAAAATATTTTGCGCCTAATAATATCAGGCAATATAAAATCTTTTTATAAAGCTGTTTATAAACCTTTACAGGAAAAAGAGTTTGTTGAGGGTAAATCAAAAATATCTTATGCAGGCAGGGTCTTTGATGAAAAAGAAATGATTGGCTTGATTAACAGCTCGCTTGATTTTTGGCTTACTGCCGGAAAGTATGCAGAAAAATTCGAAAAAAAATTCGCCAATTATTTAAATGTCAAATATTGCTCTTTGACAAATTCCGGCTCATCAGCTAATCTTTTGGCTTTTATGGCATTAACGTCGCCAAAGCTTGGAGAAAAAAGAATAAAAAAAGGAGATGAAGTTATAACAGTTGCCGCAGCATTTCCCACGACAGTTACCCCAATAATACAATATGGGGCAGTTCCGGTATTCATTGATATAACATTGCCCACTTATAATATAGATTGCAAACGGCTTGAAGAAGCTTTATCAAATAAAACACGGGCGGTTATGATTGCGCATACATTAGGCAATCCTTTTAATGTCAAGGCCGTTAAAGATTTTTGTGATAAACATAATTTATGGCTGATTGAAGATAATTGTGATTCGCTGGGTTCAAAATATCTATTAAACAATGAATGGAAATACACAGGCAGTTTTGGTGACCTTGGGACGTCAAGTTTCTATCCCCCGCATCATATAACGATGGGGGAAGGAGGCGCTGTGTATACAAATCATAAACAACTTAAACTTATAATTGAGTCATTTCGTGACTGGGGAAGAGATTGTTTTTGTGTTTCAGGCCGTGATAACAGCTGTCAAAAACGTTTTAAACAACAACTGGGAGAATTACCTTATGGGTATGACCATAAATATGTTTATTCCCATTTTGGATATAACCTTAAAGTAACTGACATGCAGGCTGCAATAGGATGTGAACAATTAGAAAAACTGCCGGATTTTATTGAAGCGAGAAAACAAAATTGGCGGTTACTAAAAAACGGTTTATCAGACTTATCTGATAAACTTATGTTACCTGAAGCAACACAGGGGTCAGATCCCAGTTGGTTTGGTTTCCTGATAACAATACGTGACGATGCCGGTTTTAAAAGAGAGGATTTTGTGAATTATCTTGAATCCAATGGCATCCAAACAAGAATGTTGTTTGCGGGCAATATTATCAAGCACCCCTGCTTTGATGAGTTACGAAAGAGCGGTGAGGGATATAGAGTTATCGGTGATTTGATAAATACAAATATAGTAATGAACAATGCCTTTTGGATAGGGGTTTACCCGGGTTTAAAAGATAAAATGATTGAGTTTGTAATTAAATGTATTTACGAATTCAGTAAAAAGAAATAACTAACTTGAGTTTTACCCTCAAAAACTAACCCAGAATAACGTCTTTTAATATTACAAAAGCAGTTTTTATTTTATTGGGCAGGTTTAAATAGGTATTTATGTCAAAAATTCTACGGAAAATATATTTCGGATATAAATAAAATTGTGTAAATGCCTTCTCCCGAGTTTGCCACTTTTAGAATTTAAAAATAAAAGTGTTGATTTGGCGCGGTTTTTCGTGTAAAAAAGTAGTGTGAAACCGCACTACCTAAAAATAAGGAAGGTAAAAACCCATTCTGGAAGC
>JBFMCF010000072.1 GCA_040754625.1 bacterium
TCTTAGCTCGCTTAATAAAACTCCGAATTCACGAAGTTTTATTGCTCGGTATAATTTACAATATTCATCGAGGCCTCCAACTCGGCCTCTTGATTTATTTCTATTTGAGGATTTCAACAGAACCTTTACTTTTTACTTTTCACGTTTTACGTCTTCTCAGAATATAATTGAAAATGCCGCGTTATGATAATCGGCAAATTCATCGCCATAGGCCGTATAATCAAGCTGCAATATCCAGAGGCCGTGAAGTGTAACGCCATAGGTCGGGAATCCCTGGTTGGTACCGCCTCTCAAGCCCAGGGACAAGAAATTTTTAAACAGGCTGAATTTCATTTCCGCGCCAAGGTGCACTTTGTCCATCAAATCGGAATTTTCTCTGGCATCGCCGGTTAAATTATCCAGGTCAGCCGAAATTATAACATCAAAATTTTTACGCTGTGAATCGGGATACAGGTATTTAAACGGGTAAAAAGTTGTACCTATCCGGACATTCATCGGGATATCATCCGCCGGTATAGCGGCCGAATCATAAGTAATTTTCGTGCCGACATCCTGCAAAACCATACCCACTCTCATATAATCGGTCAATTCCGTGATGGCTCCTATATCAAATCCGACTCCGCTGCCGGGATGATCCACCAGGTTTTTCGCGTCTTTTGCCAAATCAATAACGGTCCCGTCCGCGCGCTTGCCGTCAATAAGTTCCTTGACGTTATAGGGGCTGCTTTCATTTGATATCTTATATCTCATGATGTATTTAAATGTCAAACCGACTGAAAGATCTCTTTTACCCCCGGAAACAAATGTAGGAACTACGCTTGAAAATTTATACGCGCCTGAAAATGACGGGACAAAATCCAAATTTATATTGTAAAGCATCTGGTCATCAATCAAAGAAAACGGGAAACCCATCGCGCTAAGGCCTGTCTGGTTCAACCATATATTAGTTTTTGTCTTAGCGTAAAAACCCAATCCAAAAGTCATGACTTTTTTCCTGGCCTTCGGCAAAACCAGGTCAAACCCGCCGTCTATGTTGAAAACAATCTTTTTATCCATCCACCCCTTAATATATTTTTCATAAAAATCGTTTGTTTTGGGGTTACTCCAAAAATCCGTGGTATCGTTATTAATTTCATCATACGCGTCTATCATATTGCTAATATCACTTACTGAAGACACTACATCGTCTGAAGCCCTGCCCTGTATCTGAAAAGACAGATTCATCCCCGGTAAATACATCATCCCGGCCGGGTTCCAGTTTCTTGTATTTTCATCATCCGCGACCGATATAAAAGCCCCGCCCATTCCCATGGGCCGCAGCCCGCGGTAAAAGATATTATCCTCCGCTCCCAGGGCAGAACTTAAAGCAGATATACCAAGAACCAAAAGAAAAAATAATACCTTCTTTCCTTTACACATATTTCCTCCATCTGTAAATTATTTGCCGTCAAAACGTTATATCCTGCGATTATTGCATTCCCAGGTTCTGCATTTTACTGGACATATCGCTGAAGAACAAATCGAATTTTCCCTGGCCTTTAGTTGCCGATCCTTCACGTTCATCATGAAGCGCATATAGAGCATCCTGGATATTCTGTGAATTTGTGAAAAGAAGTATCCCGTAATAAATTGCCTTGCCGAAATGATAAAACGCGCATTTACCCGTGCCCGCCGGCAGATTTGAATTTGCGTAAACCGTGCCGATATGCCCAACTTGCCCGTTAAGCATAAACCACGCGTCAAGAAGCGCCTGGACCCTGGTTTGCTGGCTCAATAAATCCGTATTTGAGTATGAAACATTCAGCTCATAACGGCCGTTAGTAAAATTAATAAAATCCGCGCCCACGTAATACCTCAGTCTCATCGCGGCATCCAGGGTATATAGGAAGGCCAGGTATAAATGTATATAAGTCCTGCTTAATTTATCAGAATCGGTTAAAGTTGAATCTGACGCGAGGCCCGGTGCAAGCATAGGTTTTTTGGGAGAGCCAAGCTGTGTCAAAGATGTCTGCATCAACCCGATGGCTTCGGATAATTTTGATAATTTTGTGGAATCAAAACCGCCGGCGGTATTTCCCTGGCTGAATAAATTTTCCATACTGCCCGCGCTTGTTCCCGACAACTGGGCAATGTTCGTAAAAGACATCTCGGCGCCGATGCTCTTTAAGATATCGGTTGCCTGTGTTAAATAAGTATCCGCGTTCGCTTCCTGGGTTGATTGAGTCACGTTATCTTCTCTTTTACTGCAGGCTGAAGAGCACAAGACAATGACCACTAAAACCGTCAGTACATTTCGAAACTTACTTATAACATTCATATTTTTCCTCCTTCAATGAGTAGTTAATCCCCCTATATTAGGATTATAGGGCAACGCCCGTCTACGAATTGAACCCCGATAAACATCGGGGTAATCAAATTGTAAGGGCGGGTTTTATATACCCGCCCCCAAATTTATCCTATGTGCTGCTTTTTATTTTCATGTCCAATTTTACACCGAAATGAACACAATAAGGATATGAATAAGGCGCCCTCCTTGCACCTGAAGCGCCAACCGCTGATGCCGGATTTACAGACACTTTTGTCTTTGATTGTATTAATCCGTTATTTTGCATAATAGCGTATTTTAAAGCGGCAAGCCCTGCGGCAGTCGCGGGAATCGTAACAGTCCCTGTCCTTTGGTTCGCGGGGATAGTGCCTGAGGCAACAAGAACTTCATTGCCGTTTGCATCTTTTGCCCAGAAATCAGCGGTAAATCCGCACCAGTTTAACTGGTGGGCTATATACCACTGTAAACTTAATCTTCTGTTTTTCGTCCAACTCGTGCCGGGATATTCAGGGTTTCCAAGATATAATTTTTCTGTCCTGTAGCTGTCTATCCAGAGATCCGCGGGGCCTGTATAGGCTGCCTTTGCCTGGTCGTTTACCGTGGTCCCTACTGATACCGAATCGAGATAAAGCGAGTCATAAGCGTAAGTAAAATTGCCTCCCGCGCCGTGATGGCAGGCTGAACCGCAGAAATAAGGGTCATGCGGAGGGGCCGCGTGAGGTTCCTGGTTGTGGCACTTATCACATTTTTCCTCCACCTCTGCAAAATCCGGCGCACCAGGTAGAGGCGCTTTCATACCTGAACTTTTCCTTGCGAGGGTCGAAGTAAGCGAATGATGTTCCCAGCTTACTACAAGGCCCAATTCCGTTATATCCTGTATTTTATCCTTTTTCGCGACAAAAGTCGTGTTGCTGCTCATATCGGTTGTTGACCACTGCCAGTCACCTTCGGTCCCGCCCATCGTATGGCTTGCCGAATATTTCGGGTCGGCTTCATCTAAATCGCCTGCGTCAAATTCCTTGCCCGGGGTCTGCATACTGAAATAAACATCCAGCGTCAGAGGCGAAGTCGTGTTATCATTATTGTCATCATCCCCCCCTGGAATACACTTCGCGCCCATCGTAGTCAATAAAACAAGAATAAGAAGCGAGAAAAACAGACTCAATCTTTGCCATTTCTTTCCTCTTTCAATTTTTTCCATATTTTCTCCTTTTAATAAAATTATTCCTTATAGCTATAAATATATCCCTAATAAATAAAAACGTCAAGGAATTTGTTAGCGGCAAATTTATTGACACGGGACCACCTCAACCTGGGACGGATTTTCGATGATAATTTCAGGCGATTTTTTATATTTTTTTACTTTCCCGGATATTTTTATTTTTTTATTAAAATAATCCGTTACCGGATTAACGCCGTATTTATAGAATATCGGAAGATTTGTTTTAAAAATAACAGCTTTAAAATCTTTTTTTTCTTTCCCGAAATTTAAAATAATTACACTTTTTCCTTCATATACATCCAGGACCCTGCCCCGAACATATACCACCCTGCCATAATAATTATGCGCCTCTTCGGGCAAAACGGGTTCATCACTGACTTCTTCCCATAAGCCCCTTTTATTCTCTCTTGCTTCTTTTTGAAGTTTAATAAAAAGCTCAGTATATTTTATATTGGGAGGAATTGTATATAACATGGCATATCCCTGTTTAATCAATTCGGCGTTTACAAAAATATTCCCTGCAAATACATACGCCAGCACCCTGTTATATTTATCAACCTGAACCATATCATATTCAAGCCTTACAATTTTCCCTTCGACAAGCCTCCGGTTAAACTCCCTTGCCTTTTCAGCATAATCTTCCGGTTGGTAAAGCCACGTGCTGTCTTCCCGCCTGATTCTTGTCTCGGGAGTATCAAGTCCTATGTAACGGACAATCCTTCCATCCTCCAATTCAATCGTGTCTCCGTCAACTGCATTTTTAACTAAATAATTTTCCCTTTCGCACGCAGATAATAAAAAAACGAAACCCAGTGCATAAACAAAAAATATTTTTATATGCATTCTTCTGCCTTACTTTGTTATCCTCACATAAATCACCGACGCGAGTTCTTTGTCAACCGCGAACTGCGACTGGCCTATTTTAAAAACGTAAGAAGGAAATTTTTGAATCAAAGTTATATTCATGCCCGGCAGAACCCCCATCGCCATAAGTTTATGCAGTGTCGGATGGTCTTTTGTGTATATATACGCCACTTTGCCTTTTCCATTGACTTCCAGATCGGAAAGCGGGGAAATAATCTTTTTTACTTCCTCCCTGGATTTCCTGCAGCAATCTCCCTGCGGGATAAGCTTGCCGTGCGGGCAGGTCTTCGGGTGACCCAGGAGAACGCAAATATCATCCTCTATCCCTTCCTGCAATAAATGCTCGAACTGGCAGCTCACGGGATGAACGAGTTTCTTCTTGATGTCCAGGACATCGGTAAACAAACGTTCCGCGAGCCTGTGCCTGCGGACAATCTTCCGGCCTTCATTCGCGCCTCTTTCCGTTAAAATCAGTTTATTGGCGGCCAATTTAATAAAACCGGACTTAATTAAATCTTCTATTTCCGGGTTGTCCTTCGCCACTCCCAAATCCATCAATTCCCCGGGTTTTTTTTCATCATGTACCCATAAAGATTCAAGTATTTCTTCGGCCCTGTCATTTAGTTTCATTCATTTCCTCCGTTCTTTTAATTTTTTTATCCATTCAGGTTCAGGCGGCCATTCAAAACCGCACCTGGGGCATTTTATCAACGGACAGCCTTTCATTACCGGGCAATTTTTGCAGGCGGACTCCGCCTGGGTTTCGTCAAACTCATGCCCGCATAAACCGCATTTTGTTTTCATAAATTAATCCCCATTGCATTTAATATCAAATTCACTATAAATCCGGTAGAAAATGAAAATAAAAGAATGAAGAAAGATATACCGACGCCTGTTTTCCAGCCGCGCTCTCTCACATTCATCAAAAACTGGGCGATACAAGGCAAAAATAAAGTCAATGTGATACAAGCCACCACAAGCTGATTACCGGTCAGGTGCCCCGCTTTCTTAATATCATATAACCCGGCGGCGCCGTAATCCCTCCTGAAAAATCCGAATAAAAATGCCGCGGCGGCTTCATCCGGCAAGCCTATCAAACGTATGGGATATTCCAGTATTTTTATAAGTATATCGAACAACATAACCAGCCTGCCCGCCCATATAAGAAAACTCGCGAAAATGAACATTGGAAATATCTCCAGGAAATACCATTTAACCCTCGTGTAGGTTTTAATAAAGACATTGGATAATTTCGGGAGCCTGAGGGGGGGTATTTCCATGTAAAAAGAAGGCGATTCACCCTGTAAAATTTTGGAAGATAAAAACCCCACCAAAAGAAAAACCAGGCACAAAACTAAAAGCCATATCCACAAACCTCTTGGATTTCCTTCAAGCAGGGAAAGTATTACGCCAAGCTGCGCGGAACAGGGAACAGCCAAAGCAAGAAGGATAGTCGCGATTATCCTTTCTCTTTTCGAGGGCAGGGTCCTTGTAACCATTGTCGCCATCGTGTCGCACCCAAGTCCAAGGACTATCGGGATTACCGCCCGGCCGGTAAGCCCGATTTTTTTAAATAACCTGTCTATCAGCAAGGCCAGTCTCGGCAGGTACCCGGTATCTTCAATAATGGCAAAGGCGATAAAAAACGTGGTGACAATAGGCAGGATCAGTGCCACGGCATATCTTATCCCCAGAGTGATTATTCCGTATTCACCGGTAAACAAGTCCCTTATAACATGCCAGGGAACAGCGGTATCCGCGAATTTTATAATCCATGGATTAATATTGTTCTCAAAAATATCAGTCTCTATAAAATCAACCACCGTCCCGGCCCCGAATTCCCCGACGAATTTATATATTCCATAATAAAGTATCAAAAGCATCACGGGAATGCCCGTGAAAGGATTAATCATCAGCCTGCTTAATTTTTCCCTGAAAGAAACGGACGTGATCTCCTCGAAATTTATTGTTCTTTGTATTATCCTGTTCGCCTCCTCCTGCCTGCGGATACTGATTATATAACTAAGAGGATCAGTATAATAAGATTTCGCTGTATTTATCACATCCCGGATCTTTTCAAAATTCTCCGGCTCTTTATTTTTAACAAGCTGAATAATTTCACTGTCTTCCTGGAGCAGTAAAAGTGCAACAGCCCTCCCTGATATTCCATAATCTTTTTTTAACAATAATTCAATCTTATTTACGGATGTTTCCAGGGAATCCGTTTCTCTAACATATTTTTCTGGCATATTCTTCAATCCTTCCTTTCAAAATATCTATACCCTGGCCTGAGGTGGAATTTGTTCCGGTTACCGGGATTTTCAATTCCTTTTCAAGATATTGAAAATCTATTTTCATTCCTATTTTTTCAGCTTCATCTATAATATTCAAAACAAGTATCAATGGAAGCCTCGCCTCGATTAACTGCAGTGTAAACGGCAGCATCCTTTCAAGATTTTTGGAATCCACGACATGGAGGACAACATCGGGTTTTTCCGAAAGCAGGATGTTTCTCGCCACCCTTTCTTCTTCGGTTATGACAAAAAGGGAATAGGTGCCCGGTGTATCGATAACGTCAAATGTCCGGCCGCCTATCTCGGTCTTCCCCCTGGATACTTCCACGGTTGTCCCCGGGTAATTTGAAACGGTCACATAGCTTCCTGTAAGGCGGTTAAACAACAGGGATTTCCCGACATTCGGCGAACCTACGATCACAATTTTTTTGCCACCGTGATCATCCCCTTTTTCGCGCGCGCCGCAGCAGGAATTGTTTTTCCCGTTCAGATTAAATATTTTTTTAAGAAAATTCATTTTAATGCCCTTATTTATGGTTTTCGACTTTGATATTTTCAAACTCAAGTATGGTTTTATTTATCCCTTGCACGCCTTGCACACGCCGTATAACTCCATACGGTGCCGCTCAGGCTCGAAACCGTGTTTTTTAAACAACTTTTCCTGCAGACGCTCGATCCCAGGTTCAACGACCTCGACAAGCCTTCCGCATTTTATACATACAAGGTGGTCATGATGCTTATGTTCGTATAAATGTTCATACCTGCTCGTGCCGTCCTCGAGTTTCAGCTCCCTGCAGAGCCCACACTCGCAAAGGAGCTTTAACGTCCTGTAAATCGTAGCAAAACCCACATTTGAATATTTCTCTTTAACAACAGCGTATAATTCATCGGCCGTTAAATGCCTGTCGGTCGCTAAAAACACATTAAGTATTTGTTTCCTCTGGACGGTGGGTCTTAAGTTTTTTGAGGCAATGTATTCCTCTAATATCTTTTCTTCTTTTTTATGATTTTTCATTTACCCCCCCGCACGATATTGAAAATCATTATCAATTATACATCGAAAACGTCCCCTGTCAAGCGTTTTTTATTGCGGCCGCTAGTAGGTCAAAGACAAACCCATGCTGAAGCCAAACTCCTCATTTTTCCAGCCGGCTAATCCGGATTTAAACGAAATATCCAAAACTGTTTTTTCATTAAACTGATATGTCAAACCAATCAATGGATTTATCACATGATGCCTAAACGCGCCGATATCAAAATGAGAATTACTCTCGCCATATATTTCACTCATGAATTTTATCACTTTATTCAGCGAATACTCCATCGCGATGCTGTAAAGCATATAATTTTTCAGGCTGCCGTCTCTTTTTTTCCCGGTAAAGGTATAGCCTAAATTCGCATGTACGACAAAAGGCTTTAAATCTTTAGAAAAAACCCCGGTAAAAACCGCATCAATATCCCCGCTTCCAAATCCTTCCTCCTCACCGCCATTATTGAGTTTTACAACAGTCTTCAAAAGCAGCGCCGGCTTTTTCGCCGTTTCAGGAACAAGTAAAGTCTTAAGGACTATATTTATATCAGACAACCCCTCCAGAGATTCTTCACCTCCCGGTTTAACTATTAAATAAGGAAACTCAGCCGATATTTCAAACTTTTCACCAATCCCGTAAACCGGCACAAAAAGAAACGTATAATTTCTATATGTGTCAGTTGAAGCATAATCCAGGCTGATTTCTGCTTGAACATTTTTATCACCGGCAACACCGGCATCCTCCGTGGCCAACGGCCGTGCCGCTTCCGTGCAGGGGGCAAGCAATAAAATAAATAACCCCAAACCCGCACAATACATTAAAATCTTTTTCTTCATTTAATCCTCCTTCAATAATGATAATGATTATCGTTATCATTATATAGGATGTCATCCGCTTGTCAAGCTAAAAAAATTTACCTGTTTTTTATTTTGACAGATTTAAATAAATAGTATAATATTTATGTAACAATGACTTTGGGATTATCGCAAATACTTAATAATTCACTTTCAGGAAAAATCCTTAATGAAGATGAGATAAAATTTCTCCTGGATATTGAAGATGAAGAATCTTTAAAAAGGCTCTTGTTTGCCGCCGGGCAGGTCAAGGAATCAATTTACGGCAAAAGAATAGTCCTTTTCACCCCTCTCTATTTAAGCAATGAATGCCTTAATAACTGCGTTTACTGCGCTTTCCGCCGGGACAACAAAGATATAAAACGGAAAACGTTAAACATGGATGAAATCACACTCCAGGCGGCCGCGCTTGAAAAGACCGGCTTCAAACGGGTTCTCCTGGTCTCCGCAGAACATCCTGAAAAATGTTCCCTGGATTATTTAATCGATGCCGTCAAGTCAATTTATAAAAATACAGGGATTCGCATTGTCCATTTAAACGCCGCGCCTTTCTCCGAAGAAGAATTTAAAAAACTGAAAAATTCAGGAATCGGCGTATTCCAGCTTTTCCAGGAAACATACCACCCCGAAACCTATGAAAAAATGCACCCTGGAGGAAAAAAAATGGATTATAGCTGGCGAAGGCTCGCAATGGAACGGGCTGTTTCCGCCGGGCTTAAAGATGTTGGGATCGGCGCTCTTTTAGGACTTTATGATTATAAATTCGAGGTCATGGAACTTGTCAGGCACAGCCGTGAATTGGAAAATAAATTTGGGTTCGGGCCCCATACAATTTCTGTCCCGCGTTTAAGACCGGCACACGGCGCTTTACTTGAAAAACCGCCGTCCCCTGTTTCTGATTTTGATTTCAAAAAAATTGTAGCTGTCCTCCGCCTGGCTGTGCCTTATACGGGCATTGTCGTAACCACACGTGAATCCCCGGCGCTTCGCGATGAAATTATATCCTGCGGCGCTTCCCAGATCAGCGCGGGTTCACACACTGAACCCGGCGGCTACGCGGAAAAAGGCGGGGCATTAACCGCTGAAGACGGCCAATTTTTTATCGCGGACAAACGCAGTCTCGAACAAATGATTCAAACAATCATCGAAAAAAAACTGGTCCCGAGCTTATGCACAGCCTGCTATCGCGCAGGGAGAACCGGCGAAAACTTTATAAATAAGACAAAACACGGGGAGATAAAGGGATTTTGCCTTCCAAACGCCCTTTTGACACTTGAAGAATACGCCCTGGACCATGCAGTGCCTGAATTGAAAGAAAAAATTGAAAAATTCATTAATGATAATAAAAAATACCTGCCTATAATGTCATATAACCAGTTCCAGAAAAAATTTAACAGGATAAAAAACGGGGAAAGAGATTTGTTTTTTTAGGGCGAACACATGGGTTCGCCCCTACAATAAATATTTATGGATATTAAAATAATTTTAAATGGCGAAGAAAAAACAATTAAAGAAGGCAAATACATAAGCCATCTGCTTGAAGATTATAAACTTTCTCCCGCAATGGTCGCGGTTGAACTTAACGGGAAAATCGTCAAACGGGAAAATTTTGGTCAAACACTTTTACAAAACGGGGACAAAATAGAAATTGTTAAAATGATGGGCGGCGGTTATTAATGGTCCGGTATGAAATAGAAAGCCCATAAATTATAAATGATTTGCATCATCAAATAAAATTTTTGCTCCTTTTTCTTATTATATGGCAGAACTTGCTCCAAAAATTGGCCACATCTCATTGTGAAAGTTTTAAATATTTAAATGTATTTGCGAGATTAACCATCATCTCTATATTTTTTGCCGACGAGTCCCTGACACTAAAGGCTATTGCAACATATCCTGGAACCTTGATAGAATAGGCAACAACTACATCATCATAGGTTGTATTTATCGTTTCTGTTTCTGTATATCGTATATCCATTTTTTTTCTATATACTTTTACGCCCCTGACGTTATTCTTATTAATAAATTCTTCTGTTCTTACGTTTTCTTCCCGACAATAAATGGAACCGTTTGGGCCATCGGCAGAGCAGGAAAGGACGGCGTATGTCTTGATATCTTTTTCAAAATCCCCTGTGTCATCATCACGGCTATATACCAATTCTAACCTAAGTTCCGCAGTTTTAAAATCAAGCTTCTTATTTTTCAAGGGGTTGCGGGTTTTACCCCCTCAAATTCTGCACTACATTTTGTATAAAAACCGGACGATTAGGGATCTTTATTCCCAGCC